>NZ_JAQMUH010000037.1:0-14633 GCF_028331025.1 Anabaenopsis arnoldii
AATGGGGCGTACAACATATTAAGAAAAGCAGTCCTGAACGCTTTTGCAGACGGGATAGAGGGGTTAGGAGTAACTCCAATCAGGTTTACCCCTGGTAAAGTGACTTTGTAGATTTGTCTATAATTTCACAAACTCTAAAGATGTAGTGAATATTTGAGAACGAGGCATAATTAAACTCCGTTCTACTCAAAAGTTTATGGGATGAATAGAAGAAAATTGGATAAAAATCAATTGATTTAAGGGATGTGTTGAGTCTGTTAAGCAGTGAGCAACTACTGTTGATTCCTGCAATTACACTGATTTTATAGCTGTTTAGCTATTTTATGGGTTTCGATCCTGGATACAGTTTTTATGATGACGGCATTACTTAAGACTCCTATTCAAGTATAATTATCTTTTACTGCAAATGTTCACCCATATTCAACAGCAATTACTATTGTTACTGTTCTTAATCAAGTTTTAATTGCCCAAGGCGCAAGTATAGAAAAATTAAGTTATTTTTAACGTTCCCTTCAGACAGAATTAATCTCTAACCAGTATTCTCCGGCTAGCAAAGTAAGCATCTAAATCAATCGAAATATTAGATAAGTATGAAAATTCCAGCCTGATTGTCTGGAAAAAAGTGGTTATGGAGTTCACATAACCTGTCATATCTTTCTAAAGTCGAATGCTTCTGTGCTGAAATTTACCTGTTACTCAGGAATAACACAATGGCAGACTACTTTAATTTTGAGCGGCTTTTGGGTAATCGCATCAAACGACGTAACTTAATCATTGGGGCGGGAGCATTCACTGGTTTGACCTTAGCCAGTCAATTTTCCCATGACCGAGTTATGGCAAGGGGCAGATTTTCCGATTATCCTTTTAAGCTGGGTGTAGCATCTGGTGAACCTGATGCTACCAGCGTAGTTATTTGGACTCGTCTAGCTCCTGAACCTCTGAATGGGGGAGGAATGCCACTTGCTAACGTCCCAGTTCGCTGGCGAGTAGCCAGAGATCCTGACATGAGACGAGTTGTAGCTAGAGGTACTATCGTAGCAACTCCGGAATTAGCCCATTCTGTTCGAGTTGTAGTTTCAGGTCTGGAACCGGAAAATTGGTACTGGTATCAATTTACTGTCGGCAGAGAAGAAAGCCCCATTGGTCGTACTCGTACCGCTCCTTCACTACAAAGCAACTTGAATCAATTTAAATTTGCTTTTGTCTCTTGCCAGAACTATCAGCAAGGTTACTACACTGCCTATAAATATTTAGCAGAAGATGATCTCAACTTGGTGGTACACACGGGAGACTACATCTATGAAGGGGGAATTTCCAGCACAGCTGTTAGACCACACAATGGTTCAGAAATTTTCACTTTAGAAGACTACCGCAACCGTTACGGACTCTATAAAAGCGACCCCAATTTACAAGCCGCCCATGCAGCTTTTCCTTGGATTGTGACTTGGGATGACCACGAGGTGGAAAACAACTACGCCAATAACATTTCACAAATTGATACTGAACCAGATCAAGACCCAGAAATCTTTCTGCAACGGCGAGCAATTGCTTATCAGGTTTACTATGAGCATATGCCTTTGCGGCCTTTCTCACGACCTATTGGACCGGATATGCAGATGTTCCGTCGGTTGTCCTTCGGCAACTTGGCCACATTCCATGTTTTAGATACTCGCCAATATCGTACGGACCAGCCCTGTGGTGATGGCACAAAAGAACGTTGTGATGAGGTTTTAAACCCAGAAGCTACAATTCTCGGAGAAAGGCAGGAAAGTTGGTTATATGAGGGTTTAGACAGTTCACAGACTAAGTGGAATGTTTTAGCCCAGCAAGTACCCATTGCACAACGGGATTTCCAACCCGGTGAAGGACAAACGTTTAGTATGGACAAGTGGGATGCTTATCTGGCTTCCCGCAATCGCTTGATGAATTTCCTTGCAGAGCGTAAACCTTCTAATCCTGTATCCTTGGCTGGGGATGTACATTCCAACTGGGCAATGGATCTGAAAACTAATTTTGATGACCCCAATTCTGCTACCATTGGCAGTGAATTTGTATGTACTTCTATTAGCTCTGGTGGTAATGGAACAGACATCCCCCCCAACGTGGCAGCTTACTTACCGGATAACCCACATATTAAGTTCTACAATGGTCAGCGGGGATATGTTCGCTGTTTACTGACTCCTACAACTTGGACAACAGATTATTTAGTTATGTCTAATGTGACAACTCCATTTGGTACCATCAGCAAACGAGCAACATATGTAGTTCAAAACGGTGTTCCCGGAGTACAACCAGGCTAATCATTGTTGTCTATGACCAGAATCTCGTACCAAAGTTGAACTTTGGTACGATGTTATTAAACTTTTTCCTGTGCTGGTGGCACAATACCACTGTTTTTTAAACCTTGATCAATTTCTCTGAGTAATTTAAAATCCTCTTCTGGTAAAGGGTAACTATTACTCTCCCCACTGATAGGCGGATGCTTTTCTAGGAAAGAGAATGCTTGACGAAATTTATCAGGGTGTGCTTTGATGGGTGCGTCGAAATGACAAGGAATAATCTGCTGAAAATCCCAACTCCCCACCTTGTCAGCCCAGTTCAGGGTTGCTCTGGGTGCGCGGTTGAGAATTAGTGTCTGCAAAATTGGTGCTACAAATAAACGACCTTCACCTCTAAGTAGCTCAAAGGAGCTTTGCCAATCTGAGCGCCATTTAAAGGGAAATAAGCCAAAATAGGCTTTGGGTGAGCGATTAGGGGCTTTAGTTGCCTCACGCCAGACTTGACTCCATCTGAGAATTTCTAGCACACTGGGACGAAAGTACAAAGCAAATAAGGCAATACGTTGCCATCCCTTGCGGCGATTGACGGGATTATCTGCCATAATGTCAGATGCCCTATCTTTGGCATGGAATAGCAAAGGATATGGATCTAATTGGGCGATCGCCGGTGGTTCTGCTGAGACAGATACCACAGAATCTGTTAATAATAAGGTGCGCGATCGCTTGTCGAAAAATGCTACCTCAGCAAATCTTCCCGGACCGAGTTCTATAGGGCCGAGAATTGCATAGTCAAATTGGTCAGCAAATGGTGTATTTCTGCTGTGTGCTGGTAATATATGAGTCCGGTTACCAGGTAAGCCCAGCCAGGTAAGGGGAAGATTTAGGGGAAAGCTCCATTGATGGGGGGCGACAAAAACCTGTGTTTTGGGGAAGCATCTAGCAAAAGGACCGACGAACACTTTGTGTTCTACTCCTGAAATTGTTGGCAAAATAATATACTTAACATCCCCATGTTCTACCACTAACTCTTCAAGCAGCCTCAGACATTCTGGAGTAGGCGCAACGGGAGCATATACTAAAAGACCCCCCTGTTCTAGCTTAACTACGGTCATGCGAATCGGCACAACTACGTAAAAAATCCCCTGTAGTTGGTCAAAGATCCAGATGGTATCTTTAACTACTTCCTTACGGATTGTCTGGCGCTTGCCATAAGGGTAGAGTGGCAATGTCAACCAGAAAGGCCAAAAAAACTCTTGCTCATCATTTTTTGGACTTCCCGTACTTTTATCATCAGCCACTGTGCAACCCTCCCAACTTGCCAAAGCCCAAATTAATCAGTGAAAAACTTACTTATTATCTTATGATTATTTTAAGATCAACTTATGTGAAAAATAAAAAACTGTAGAGACTTTTGGAATGTTTCTACAGTTGGGTCTAATTAACCAAGAATCCTGTGATGCTTAAGAATCTAAATCTAGAGCTTGCATTCCTTCCCGTTTGGCAAAAGTTAGCATACTTCCCAACTGGAACCAAACCAGTACACAAGTCAAAAGACTAACTGGTAATCCCACCGCCAAAGCCAAGAAAGAAGGAAAGCCAAATATCTCTAGACCGGATGAGAGAAATAGACAAACACCAGCAGTAATTCCTAGAAATGGCACCAATAATTTTTTTAATGCGGAAGGAGATTTAGTATCCTCGGAATTATTCTTTGGCCATTGCTGTACTATTACTTTTAGTGTGCCAGATAAAGCGATACCAGAAGTTAATGCCATCAAAAAGCCGATTAGGAGTAGAAAATATGGTGGGTTTGCTGGGTAATAGTACATGAAAACTCCGAATTTATATGGAAAAGTAATACAGCAGAAAACTTAAACCTGGGATTTTTGAGCCTTGGATTCGACATTACCAAGAGCAGATTTGGGAATGATGGCCGTTACGCCTTCTCTAGATAACTGGGTCAACATACCCATGGCTGCATCTAACAACCGATTCGGTTTGATGTCATCTTTAACAAGATCCCACAGGCGTTGAACTTCTGCGGTATGGAGGCGGTCATCTTCAGTGAGTGCCAATACCAACTTACGGCGGAGAAATCCACCTTCCTCAGACAGTAAATATTGTATTCCCATTTGTGCTGTAGGTAATACATCAAAGCTGCTGTCAGTACGAGCGATTTGGATTAAGTTCTCTAAGCGTTGCCACTGGAAGCGACCATCTTTAAACAACACGTTCAACAGTCGCCGCCTTAATTCTGGAGATTCCCCAGTTAGTAGTCGTCGTGCGATGTAGGGATAACCCACTTCTACAATTTTGAAATTAGGGTTGAGGCTGAGGGCAATACCTTCTTGAGTTACTAGAGAACGAATAATCAAAGCAAACTTGGCGGGAACTCGAAACGGATATTCATACATCAGTTCCGAGAATTCATCAGTAATGGTTTTAAAGTTAAATTCATTGACATTCTTGCCAATGGCATTTCCCAAGACTGATTCTAATGCGGGGATAATTGGGCTAATATTTGTATTTGGTGTCAGAAAACCCAAATTGACAAAATCTGTGGCTAAATCGGCGTAGTCTTTGTTCACCAGATGCACTAAGGCATCTACTAAAGTTTCTTTGGTCACTTCCTGGAGCTGGTCCATCATGCCGAAATCAATGTAAGCCATACGTCCATCAGGCATGGCGAACAAATTCCCCGGATGGGGATCAGCATGGAAAAAACCATGTTCTAATAGCTGTTGTAGTCCTGAAGTTACGCCAATTGTGATGATTCCCTCTGGGTCTAAACCGGCTTGTTTGATTCTGGCACTATCAGTGAGTTTGAAGCCATTAATCCATTCGAGAGTTAAAACATGGGTGTTGGTATAACTCCAGTAAATGCTCGGAACTTTGACCCGTGGGTCGTTGCGAAAGTTACTGGCAAATTTTTCCGCGTTACGACCTTCGTTGATGTAGTCAATTTCTTCAAATAATTTGGTGCCAAACTCGTCCACAATTAAAGTTAGATCGTGACCGAGATTCAGGGGTAGCCAAGGCGCTAGCCATCCAGCCATCCAACGCATCAAATAAAGGTCTAGGGTGATCACTGGGCGTAAGTTGGGGCGTTGCACTTTCACCGCCACTTCTTCCCCAGTTACTAGACGACCACGATAAACTTGACCTAAACTAGCAGCAGCGACTGGTTTAGGGGATAATTCGCTAAAAACTTCACTAATTGGTCTATCTAACTCGGTTTCAATGATTTGATAAGCGATCGCATTATCAAAAGGTGGTAACTGGTCTTGCAGTTTGATCAGTTCTTCTAAGAAATCCTTGCGGATTAAGTCTGGCCGGGTAGATAGGGCTTGACCGACTTTAATAAATGTCGGGCCAAGTCTAGTAAGTAGTTCTCGTAACTGGGAAGCACGTTTACCTTTGTTTTGCTCAACTTTATCTTGCCATTCGTCCCACTTGAGACTCAAAATAAAGCCAGCAAAAGACCAGATAATTTGTAACATTCGCCCCCAACCAAGCCAGGGACGATAACCATAGTGGCGAGCGATCGCCTCCGCATTGTAGCGTTGTAGCTGACCAGGTTGATACTGACCCACGCCTTTACATACCTCTTCAACTGGGAATTCTATACTTTTGTTTTTTATACCCCTATTTACAAATAGATTGTAAGTTTGGAGTTGTGGTAGTTTTTATTAAAAACTAGGGAATTTAAATTTTCTCTGGGTCATGTTCTCGGCGGCCTTTTCAGGTGTAAAACAGCCTACACTCTGCCCAGATGTTTTTATCTTTTCCTTAATTATACTTCATAAAAGTACAAATATTCGAGAATTGGTGATTGGGCAGAATTTTAAGTTTCTCTTCAGCATTCACTGACATCGCCTAGTATGCGTGCTGTTAGCGGATATGCGCGTTAGCGCGGGTAAATTCGTTGGAGTCTTAGTGAAGCAAGAATCCCCTTTGCGGTAAGACTAGAGGCTTCTTGCTGTTTGAGCTAAGAGGATGTTTGATAAGTTTTATCAGGTGATTTTTATCTTAGGGAACAGGGAACAGGGAACAGGGAACAGGGAATCGGGAATCGGGAATCGGGAACCCAAACAATCAAATCCAATCCCCTTTCCCTTATAAAGGGAAAGGTGAGGGTGGGGTCAAACAATAGTTGATACACTAATCATGACTTGACAAACATCCTCTAAGACTGATGGGATGACTAATCACTACTGACTGTGAGATTTAGCTTCCAGACCGGACAAGCGACTTTTCAGTTCTTGATTTTCTTGTTTGATTTGGTCTAGTTCCTCACGTATCTGGCGCAGTGCGTTGTCAGTACCGACATTTTTTTGCACCCGGGAAATCTCTTCTTCGGCATAACGGCGCACACGCCCATCTATGGCTTGGTCAGCTAGCGATCGCAAAATTCCCATAGCTTTGGGGGTTTCCATTTGTCCCAAGGCCACCACCACAGCCACTTGAGTTAAAAAGAAGGTTTCTTTGGCTAGTTCCCCTAATCTTGCTAGGATCCGTTCTAAATTCGCCGGACTTTGACCTACAGAAATCTTACCTAAAGCCCGAATTGTGGACAGGCGTAAAGGTTGGGGTACACCAAGTTTGGTATATTCTAGTAGGAGGTTTAAGGCAGCTTCGGAGGTTTTGAGTTCAGCCAAACCACCCACTGCACCACTCCTGACAACTTCATTCCAACCGGCCCTTTCTTCCAAAACGGATTTTAGTAGCTTAATTACCTTTTCTTCCTTGGGTTTTTCTGCCAAATTTAGGGATGCGATGCACCCCACAGCGCGACTAGCTGCTGCTTCTACGTAGTAACTGGGGTCACCATTTTTCAGTAATTTTTTCACAGCTTTGTAACTGTCATAGGTTTTGATGGTGGCCAATGCTTCTACGACCGCCCGGCGCACAAAAGGATTTTCATCTTGTAATCCTGGTACTAAGCCATCAAATGCTTGGTCTAACTTAATTTCCCCCAGTTGTTTAGCCGCTTCTACCTGCACACCCCAAAATGAATCATTTCTCAGTGCATTTGACAGTGCCATGGTAGCTTCTAATCCCCCTTTCTTGGCCAAGGCTGCTGCTGCATAGATGCGAGAAATGGGGTTGGGGTCAAATTCTAACTGTGCTTTTAACTCTGGTACTGAATATTCTAAGGTAACAGTTTTCAAGAAATTATTCCCCACATCAAAGCTGACAAATTGGGGTTTTTCTGCTAGGGGAAAGTAAAAGCTTTGTTCGCGTTCATTCACCCGCACTGTAAAAGTATTGAGTTGTGCGGTTTGACCGGGTTGGGTATAACCAAAACCAATGGGAATTTTCAGGTCAAATAAATCTTTACTGTCATTCTTGTCTGCTTGGGTTTGAGTCACGGTCACCTTGGCTAAATTAGCATCCCCATCCCAAGAGTAAGCTATTTTAAAATCGGGGTGACCACCACGGTAAACATATTGGTCAAACAAAAAGGCTAAGTTGCGTCCCGTGGCTTTTTCAATGGCTCTGAGTAAGTCTACTGTTTCTACAGTTTTATGGGCATTATCCCGGACAAAGGTTTGAATTGCGCGCCAAAATAATTCTTCTCCTAATTCGGCCCGGATCATGTGATAAACACAAGAGCCTTTTTCGTAGATATGACGGTCATAAAGCTCTATGGCTTCGCGGTAAACATGAGTTACCATGGGACGACGGTAGCGATCGCTATCTTCAGTTAAGTAACTTCTAGCTTCCAATAAGCGATAGTATGCCGCTTCTTGGTCACCATATTCATGTTCGGTCCACATGACCTCAGAATAGGAAGCCATACCTTCCTTAATCCAAGCATGAGACCAATGTTTAATTACCAGCAAATCACCAAACCACTGGTGTGCTAATTCGTGGACAACTAAACTTTCTGTGTTGCGATTATCTAAAGCAGCGCGTTCATCTAGTAAACATCTATCTGTTAAGAGGGTTGTGGAAGTATTTTCCATCCCCCCAAAGATGAAATCATCTACACAAACTTGAGCATATTTAGGAAAAGGATAAGCATAACCGTACTTTTCGCTGAGAAATTCGATCATCCGGGGAGTTTTACCCATGCTGCGTTGAGCATCATCCTTTCTCCTCTGCTCTACGTAGTATGTCACTGGTTTATCTTGCCAATGGTCATAAATCTCGGCAAAATCACCGACTGCTAAGGTCATTAAGTAGGTAGGATGAATCTGCTTTTGTGACCAATGGTAGATTTTGTCTTCCCCATGCTCTTGGGTGTCAATGAGTTCGCCGTTAGAAATAGCCATTAAATTTTTGGGAACCCGCACCCGAATTTCTGAGGTAGAAAGTTGTCCGGGATAGTCAAAACAGGGAAACCAGAAACGAGAGTCTTCATCTTCCCCTTGAGTCCAAACTTGGGTGGGCTTGTGGGGATAGTATGGGTCTGGTTGAATAAAGTATATGCCGCGTTGGGGTTTTTCTACTGAGTAGGCGATCGCAATCAATAAATGCTGACCAATCTGTGTGGGTTGAGACAGTTGAATAAACAGCTGTTCACCGTTATAGTCAAAAGTTTGTGATATCTGGTCTACATAAACAGACTCAATCTTGAGGTTGACAGCATCCAAAGTCAAGCGGTTAATACCACTGCGAATTGGTGATAGGCGAATGCTGCAAGTACCGTGGTAACTTTGGTGAGGAATATCTAACCACAGATCCAGAAAAATATGCTCTACTTGTCCAGGTCGGTCGGGGTTGTAGTGAGGTTTAGCACCTGGTAATTCAAAGGATTTACGACCGTTGTTTTCTGTATCAAAATAAAACTGTGACATTGATGGTTTGTGACCTTTTAATCTGTGAAGAGTCTGCTTATCTGTGTTATGTAGATGCTATCTGGTTAATATCCCAAGGTCAAAGTCTCCTATCAAGGTTATTAACTGAGTACATTGAAGATAGATCCAGAGAAATTTTCTGTGCGAGCCTGAGCCAATGAGAAAATGTTATCAAGATTTTTTGATTCGTAACTGGGAAATAGGCGATCGCACCAGAGCCGCTTCTGTTGTCAGTTATGTATTATCAGAATACGGTCTGGGTTGGGAACCCCAGGGCGCAGACAAAGATGTGCTGCAAGTTGAGGAATTTTACTTAACCACCGGAGGTGAGTTCTGGGTAATTGAACACCAAAATCAGCTAGTAGGTACGGGAGCATACTACCCCATCCAACGGGGTCAGAATGCTGTAGAAATCCGCAAAATGTATCTTTTATCCAGTGTCAGGGGTTTAGGACTGGGAAGATATTTGTTACAAGAGCTAGAAGCAGCGATCGCCTCCCGTGGTTTTGAGCAAATTTGGATTGAGACCGCCAGTATTTTGGTGGAGGCGGTCAAGTTGTATGAAAGCAATGGTTATCAACCCGCGACAGGGGTGGAAACGACGCGCTGCGATCGCGTGTATGTGAAATCGCTGCACGATAGTTATACCATTACCTTATAAAACTGCCCTCTGTGAAAAATGGTTCAATAACCACTAAAACAGAGTGTAAAAGCCATTAATTATACAGTTTTGCACATCAGTGGGAGGGGTAAATCCTCACAGGGGTAGGTTTTTAATATGATTTGTGAAGGCAAGACCACCGAAGACAAGGAAGGCTTGTCCTGAGCGTAGTCGAAGGGATGGACAAGGAAGATTTTATACGTACAATGGTTTTTTGACTGACTATTTTTGTGACTAAGAATACAGACTTTGTACTGTTTTCCTCCCTTGTCACCTTGTCCACCTTGTCCACCAAGTCTTGCCCTCACGACAATGTAAAATACCTACCCTTGTGGGAGGGGGAACCCTTTCACTGACTTTAATTAAATTTAACAATTTTTCACTGAGATTAGTACCAATATGTCACAAAACCCTGACACTCCATCATCCTCCTCTACTGTCCTGGCTATTGCTAAAAACTTCCGGTTTACGGGTTGGATTAGCTTCTGGGTGCAATTAGTGCTAGGTGTTGTTTCTGCCATTATTGTCCTGCTGTTTGCCATCTTTAGTCAGCGCCCCAATAGCGCCAATAATAACCCCGGTACAGGATTTGGTGTATTTCTAGCAGTTTGCGGAATTCTGATTTTAGGTGGTGGTATTTATTTAGCTTATCGATATACCATAATTGGTAATCAATTGCAATCCCCCAACCCCAAAAACCGCCCGCGCAAAAGTGAGACCCTAGAAGTATTACGCTTGGGACTATGGATTAATTTACTGGGAATGCTGGTCACATTGTTAGGCTCCCAAGCCATTGTGGGGACATTGGTAGCCAGATCGATATCCCCCCAAGCTGCAACTACTCAATTATTTGACCCCACGCGAATTATTAGCGGTTTAGATATGCTGGTAGTCCAGGCAAATATTAACACCGTTTCTGCCCACTTCGCTGGGCTAGCAGTATCAATATGGTTACTGAATCGCATTACCCGCAGCTGAGGCTAAAATAACCAGGGGGGATTTTGTCTTGGCAATTCCTGTGCTAGGAAGCCAAAATCAGTATATGCTGATGTTTTGGCAATAAGTCCCTAGGCAACCGAGAAAAATCTGTGCTGGATATTAAGCAAATACGGGAAAATCCCCAATTAATTCAACAACGCTTGAATAGTCGTAGTGGTAAATACGATATCGAACCCATATTACAGTTAGACAAGCAACAGCGAGAACTAGAAGGGAAACGTAGTCAACTTCAGGCTCGTAGTAATGAAATTGGTAAACTGGTAGGGCAAAAAATTAAAGCTGGTGTAAATCCTCAATCTCCAGAAATTCAAGCCTTGCGGGATGAAGGTAACGCCCTCAAAGTTCAATTAGGTGAACTCGAACCTCAGGAGAGGGCTTTAAAACTCGAAATTGACCAACTCCTGCTAGCACTTCCCAATTTACCGAGCGATTCTACGCCCATTGGTAAGAGTGAAGAAGAAAACATTGAAGTGCGGCGCTGGGGTAATGAATATCTACCCCAAAACCCGAATATTCTGCCTCATTGGGAAATCGGCGAAAAATTGGGTATACTCAACTTTGAGCGGGCGGTGAAAGTTGCTCAAAGCCGGTTTGTCACTTTAGTCGGTGCGGGTGCTGCCTTGGAAAGGGCATTAATTCAGTTTATGCTGAAAATGCAAACTGCAGCGGGTTATATAGAAGTTAGTCCACCTTTGTTAGTGAATACTGAGGCTTTAACCGGGACGGGTCAGTTACCAAAGTTTGCTGAAGAAAGCTTTAAATGTGCTGATGATGAATTATGGTTAATACCTACAGCGGAAGTTCCCGTGACTAATCTTTACCGGGGAGAAATTTTAGCAGCGGAAGATTTACCTATTTATCATTGTGCTTATACTCCTTGTTTCCGTCGGGAAGCGGGAAGCTATGGGCGGGATATGCGGGGGTTAATTCGTCTGCATCAATTCAATAAGGTGGAGTTGGTGAAGGTTGTTCATCCTAGTTCTTCTTTTGAGGAATTAGAAAAATTGATTGTGAATGCAGAGGCGATTTTACAGGCTTTGAAATTGCCTTACCGGGTGATTAATCTTTGTACGGGTGATTTGGGTTTTGGTTCTACAAAAACCTATGATTTAGAAGTATGGTTACCATCTTCTGGTAAGTATCGAGAAATTTCTAGTTGCTCTAATTGTGTAGATTTTCAAGCCCGTAGGGCGGATATTCGCTTTAAGGAATCTGGGAAAAAAGGAACTCAGTATGTTCATACTTTGAATGGTTCCGGGTTGGCTGTGGGCAGAACTATGGCGGCAATTTTAGAAAATTACCAGCAGCGGGATGGTACAGTTAAAATACCGGAAGCTTTACAGGTGTATTTGGGTAGGGAAGTTTTGTAATTTGGATAAATTCTACAAATAATACATACTTCCGAAAACTATAGAAATCCGGTTTTGTTTCTGAATTGATTGGTCTAGGTAGGGAACCGGGAACAGGGAACAGGGAACAGGTAATAAGAATTGCCGTGTGTACTGAGTCTTGTTCAAAAATCAAATAGGAGTCCTATATGTATAATCACTTTTTATGGAAGAGTGATTATACCAAAATTAATGAATCAAATACTTCGCTTAACTATTATTCCTCTGATATTGTTGAGTAGCACTGTGTCAGTGGGATTGCCAACAACTCCATCAGTTTTAGGTTTAACCAAGTCAGCAGATATGGCTGGTATGGATTTTGGGCGGCACTTTCAAGAATTAGGGGTTGAGGGTTCAATTATTATCTATGATCTGAAAAATGATCGCACTTTTGAACATAACCCAAAACGTAATTCAACCGCTTTTTTACCTGCATCCACTTTTAAGATTCTCAACTCGTTAATTGCTCTAGAAACTGGGGTGATTGTAGATGAAATTGCGGTTTTAACATGGGATGGGATAGAAAGAACTCTTCCTGAGTGGAACCGAGACTTGAATATGAAAGAAGCATTCAAGTTATCTGCTGTTTGGTTTTACCAGGTTCTCGCGCGTCGAGTTGGCTATGAGAGAATGCAAAAATGGGTGGCTAAAGCTGGATATGGGAATCAAAAGATTGGTAGTCAAAATGATGTTGATAAATTTTGGTTAGATGGAGAACTGCGAATTACTCCTCAAGAGCAAATTCAATTTATCCGTCGTCTCTATAATAATGACTTACCTTTCTCTGAGCGATCGCTTGCCATTGTCAAAGATATGATGATTAGGGAGCAAACTCCCGATTATGCAATCAGGGCTAAAACAGGTTGGCTGGGGTTTGAAGACAAGGTAACACCGAAAATCGGCTGGTATGTGGGTTACTTGGAGCGGGACAAAGATGTTTATTTTTTTGCCACTAATATAGACATTCGTAATCAGAAAGATCCATCGGCTCGGCTGGAGTTAACACGCCGTTGTTTGCAAGAGTTGGGTGTGCTATAACCAGGAATGGCACTAGAAGTCGGGTATCTTTGGGGCGATCGCCTGTACGGTGTTTAAACGCAAAGGTTCGCAAAGGTGTTTTTTGACAATATTTTATTTGGTTGGGTGGGATGTAAGAAACCAGGGGTTATGTGTTTGTTAGGCGATCGCCTGTACGGTGTTTAAACGCAAAGGTCGCTAAGTAGGCGCAAAGGTTCGCAAAGGTGTTTTTTGACAATATTTTATTTGGTTGGGTGGGATGTAAGAAACCAGGGGTTATAAACCCCTGTCTGATAGCTGAAGTCAGATGAATCTGACTGGAAGGTTATGTGTTGGTTGGGCGATCGCCGGTACAATGTTTAAACGCACAATATTTTAATTAGTTGGGTGGGGTCCAATCACCTGTTGATTCTGGTTTTCTTTGTCTTGTAGCTGTTGGTTTAATTTTAAGAGTTGCTCTAAAATGTCATCTTCAGGGGTAAATTTATAGGCTTCTATGACTAGTTTATCTAGTTGTTCATGGAGTTTAGATAGTTTGCTGCTGGGTTCGTTGTAGAATTTATTATATAATGTGGTGATTCCCCAGTTTTTAGAGTCCATTTGTTGAGTCCGATATTCGTGGAGTTCTACGGTTTTGGCTCGGATTTTTTCGACTATCTCCCCTGTTGCTGTCTGGGGAAAGGGAAAGGTTTCAAAGCAGGTATTATGTGTGTAGCGAGTTCTATCTTCTAAAGTTGAACTTTGGGCTTTTACCCACTGACGATGTATTTTAGATGTGAGAATACCTAATATGTAAAAGTCTTCTGATGCAATAATATTAGTTGAGTTATTTGGTAGCCAATCTTGATTAGCTGGTAAGAATATAAACCATTTGGAATGAGAAGGAACTATAAAATAAAATGATAGAGATAAAAGAGCTTTTCTCATTTCTCGACGAGGGCGCAAAAAATTCCACCAGTATTTTCTTGCTTTAGCATCTCTATTATTATCTCTTTCTGGCTTGACATTGCTTTTAATATGCTCAAAGGGTAATTGATACTCACTCGCATCTTCAATACTCATATCATTAAAGTCAATAATCCACCGCTCTGGTTTACCATGGGGATTATCTGTTAAATCTTTGGCTGAAATAGATTGCTTGAGAATGTCTTGATTTTTCCCATCCGCTTTTATCCATTCCTTTACCTTCTCTTCTGTCACAAAAAAACCTTTTCCTACGGGAATCACCCCTTGAAAGCATTTATTCAAGTTAGCTTTTAACCGCACAGCTTGAGAAACATCAATACTAGATTTGAGAGAAGAATTAATTCTGCTAACTATCTCATCATCTAAATAGTATTTACCTGGTTTGGCTTTACACCAGTTGACAATACTTACATGAACTTTCGCTTCCCCTGACCATGGTTGGGTAGATACGGCTTCATGAATATAACCCTGATTTTGAGTAATATAATCTAAAGCTGCGACTCTACTTTTACCCTGACTG
>NZ_JAQMUH010000038.1:0-9333 GCF_028331025.1 Anabaenopsis arnoldii
CCCTACATTTACAGCAGGTTTTTTCGCTTCTACAAAAAACTTTCTTACTCCCCCCACCCGAAAACTATAATCTGGTGCTTTGGCTTTTTGAGTATGGCTAATTTTTAAACTATCTTCATGAACAACATCTTGGTAAATATCAGCTGTTTGTTGTTCATTGCTCATGTCCCATCCCAAGGACGCAAAAAATGGATCAATAAATTGAATCCGAGTTTGTGTTTCGTTTAACCCACCTGCTTTATATAAATCTATTTGCTGGTGAAAGTGCTCAACCAGTCGAATGATAGTTATAGGGACATTCATGTTTAGTGTTAATAGGTAGTGTGATTTTGGGTATATGTATGAATTTTCTATCTCTATGGCTTACGCCACGCTACGCTATCTGTGACAATTTGTGCTAGTTTATCCGCAGCACCACTTTCTCCCCTAACATTACGTAGTTTATCCCGAATTGCTGCTAGTTTTTCTGGATGAGTCAAAAAATCTAAAACCATTTCTCCTATTTCTGGGGGCTGGATTTTGCCCACTAGTTCTGGTACTATTTGTTCTTGTGCCCAGATATTGGGCCATGCTAATAAACCTTTACGACTCAATACCAGCCAGTTAATCACCTTAGCAAAGGTGGAACCCAACCATGGTAAATTAGCTAATAATCCCGGTAAACCATCCCAAGAACGCATAGCATCAAGTTGTTGTGTGGGTAGCAAAACAATCATCGGTACAGCTAAAGCCCCCAGTTCGGCTGTGTTTGCCCCTACGGTGGTTAAGCAGATGCTGCAGTGGGATAATAATTCATAGGCGGGATTTTCTCTGCACAGTTCCACAGATAAACCTTTCTCTGTTTTGAGGGTGGGATGCTCTGATTCCACTAGAACAGCGGGGGAACTACCAAATACCTTGACAAAAGGATTGTTTTGTGCATCAGCAAAACTTGCTAAAGTTTGTAAATCCAATGTCGGCGCTAGGGGAATTATAAATCTGGTTTGGGGTCTTCGGGCGTGAATATATTCAGCAATAGCCAAGCATAATGGGACACCTTGAGCTAATTTTGCGCTTTTGGAACCGGGGAGTAAACCAATTATTTCTGTGTTTGGGGAGGAGTTGGGAGTTAAAACTTGCTCGAGTCTCTGCGCTTCTACCATTAAGTCTCCCACAACTGTAAATTTATGGGCATATTTTGGGGTAACTTTTTGGGCAACTTTTGCTTGCATGACTCCAAACCGGTCAATCCAATGATACCAACGTGCATCCCATTCAGCATACACCACTGTGCGATATCCCAGTTTTTTGCCAATGACCAGGGGAAAAATTTGATCGCCACCTAGGAAAACTACCACACCGCGATCGCCCCAGTCCCAATTTTCGGCAGTTTTACCCCACAGCAAGAACCGCCAAAAATGTTCTGGTGCTTGTACTCTATCCACTTCTGGATAGGAAAGGGCGATCGCTGCTTCTTTACCGCTAGCATTTGGACAAGGTGACAAAACTACAGAAATCCTCACCACACAAGGATTATCCGCTAATTTTTGCCGCAAAGACTTGACAAATGGACGCACCCATGTAGTTACCTCCCCAGGTCCATTGGAGAGAACTAATATATCAACTGGTTTACTCATTGGTGATTGGTGATTGGTCTCTAGTCATTCTAGTTCTGAGTCGCCAATCGGTAAATATTACGATTTTGTTACAAAAATGTGAGTAAACACTTTTGTGATTTGTCAAGATTTATAAATAAATATTTATTTTTTTATATCGATTTGTGTCATAAAGCCCAAAAAATGCTCAAAGGTCAAGGTTTTTCTGATAAAAAATTAATATTGCCGAAAACAAGAAGTAACTCTGGCGGCAGATGTCGCTGAGAACTTCAGTTAGAGAACACGCATCACAAGGAGCCTATCTGCATGTTCACCCACGTCAAGTCCACCATTAGACATATTGCGCCTGATAACTTACGCGGACGTAATTTAATCAAGGTGGTCTATGTCGTGCTTGAGTCCCAGTATCAAAGTGCATTGTCGCAAGCTGTTAGCACCATTAACTCGAACAACCCCAACCTAGCCATTGAGGTGAGCGGGTATTTGATCGAGGAACTCCGAGACCCAGAGAACTATGAAGAGTTCAAACGGGATATGGAAACTGCTAATATCTTTATCGCTTCACTTATTTTCATAGAAGACTTAGCACAAAAAGTAATTGCCGCCGTTGAACCATACCGCGATCGCCTGGATGTAGCGGTAGTGTTCCCATCAATGCCAGAAGTAATGCGCCTGAATAAAATGGGCAGCTTTTCTTTAGCACAGTTGGGACAATCCAAGAGTGCGATCGCTCAATTCATGCGCAAACGCAAGGAGAAATCAGGGGCGGGTTTCCAAGACGGAATGTTAAAGCTGTTGCGGACCTTACCCCAAGTATTAAAATTCTTGCCAATGGAAAAGGCACAGGATGCGCGAAACTTCATGCTCAGTTTTCAGTATTGGCTGGGAGGTTCACCAGAAAACCTGGAAAACTTCTTGCTGATGCTAGCTGATAAATATGTATTAAAAGATGTAGACAAAAAAAACTTTGCATCTCCTACATATGAAGCGCCAGTTGTCTACCCGGATATGGGTATTTGGCATCCTTTGGCAACCACAATGTTTGAGGATGTCAAAGAATACCTGAATTGGTATACAGCCCGCAAGGACATTTCCGGCGATCTCAAAGATCCCTTAGCCCCTTGCGTGGGATTAGTATTACAACGTACCCACCTAGTTACTGGTGATGATGCTCATTATGTAGCCATAGTCCAGGAATTAGAATCACTCGGTGCCAAAGTCATTCCTGTGTTTGCTGGTGGGTTGGACTTCTCTAAACCCGTAGATGCTTACTTCTACGAACCAACTACCAAAAACGCCTTAGTAGATGCAGTCGTCTCTCTGACTGGTTTTGCTTTGGTAGGTGGCCCCGCCAGACAAGACCATCCCAAGGCCATTGAAGCCCTAAAACGCCTCAATCGTCCTTACATGGTGGCATTGCCCTTAGTATTCCAAACTACCGAAGAATGGTTAGATAGTGATTTAGGCTTACATCCCATACAAGTAGCCTTACAAATTGCCATCCCCGAATTAGATGGAGCCATTGAGCCAATCATTCTCTCAGGTAGAGATGGAGCTACAGGTAAAGCGATCGCCCTGCAAGACAGAGTAGAAGCAGTAGCACAACGGGCATTAAAATGGGCTAACCTGCGCCGCAAGCCCAAACTAGAAAAAAAAGTTGCCATCACCGTTTTCAGCTTCCCCCCAGATAAAGGTAACGTCGGTACCGCCGCCTACCTAGATGTATTCGGCTCCATCTACGAAGCATTAAAAGGGCTAAGAAACAACGGCTACGATGTGCAAAACATCCCCGAAAGCGCCCAAGCATTGATGGAAGAAGTCATCCACGATGCTCAAGCCCAGTATGCAAGCCCAGAACTGAACATCGCCTACAAGATGTCAGTACCAGAATATGAAGCACTTACCCCCTACTCCCAACGCCTAGAAGAAAACTGGGGACCACCCCCCGGAAACCTCAACAGCGATGGGCAGAACCTGCTAATTTACGGTAAACAATTTGGTAACGTCTTCATCGGCGTACAACCCACCTTTGGTTACGAAGGTGACCCCATGCGCCTATTGTTCTCCCGTTCCGCCAGCCCACACCATGGCTTTGCTGCTTATTACACCTACCTAGAACGGATTTGGGGCGCAGATGCAGTGCTGCACTTTGGTACTCACGGCTCCTTGGAATTCATGCCGGGTAAGCAAATGGGGATGTCTGGAGACTGTTACCCAGATAACTTAATTGGCACAATTCCTAATCTGTATTATTACGCAGCTAATAACCCCAGTGAAGCCACCATCGCCAAACGGCGTAGTTACGCTGAAACAATTTCCTACCTCACCCCACCCGCAGAAAACGCAGGTTTATACAAAGGTTTGAAAGAACTCAGCGAGTTAATAGCTTCCTACCAAACCTTAAAAGACAGTGGTCGCGGTATTCCCATTGTCAACACCATCATGGATAAATGCCGCATCGTCAACCTGGATAAAGACATTAACTTACCAGAAACCGACGCTAAAGATATGACCGCCGATGAGCGAGATCAAATCGTTGGTAGGGTCTACCGCAAGTTAATGGAAATTGAATCTAGGTTATTACCTTGTGGCTTACACATCATTGGTAAACCACCCACCGCCGAAGAAGCAGTAGCTACCCTGGTAAACATCGCCAGTTTAGACCGTCAAGAAGAAGAAATTCTCAGCTTACCCCGCATCATTGCTAACAGCATCGGGCGGAACATCGACGATATTTACCAAAACAGCGACCTAGGGGTTTTAGAAGATGTGCAACTACTACAAGACATCACCCTAGCTACCCGGGGCGCTGTGGGTGCACTGGTGAAAGCACAAACCGACGCGGAAGGGCGAGTTTCCCTAGTTTCCCGGTTGAACTTCTTCAACATGGGTAAAAAACAACCTTGGGTAGAAGCATTACATCAAGCAGGTTATCCCCAAGTTGACGCTGCTGCTTTAAAACCACTATTTGAGTATTTGGAATTCTGCTTACAACAAGTTTGCGCAGATAACGAACTCGGCGCATTACTCCAAGGTTTAGAAGGTGAGTATATCCTACCTGGCCCCGGTGGTGACCCCATCCGCAACCCGGATGTACTACCCACAGGTAAGAATATCCACGCCCTAGACCCCCAATCTATCCCCACCACCGCCGCTGTGCAATCAGCCAAAATCGTTGTAGATAGGCTGTTGATACGTAACAAGGCAGAAAATGAGGGTAAATGGCCAGAAACCATCGCCTGTGTCCTTTGGGGAACCGATAACATTAAAACTTACGGTGAATCCCTAGCACAGATTATGTGGATGATTGGTGTGCGTCCGGTTCCCGATGCTTTAGGACGAGTGAATAAATTAGAATTAATACCTTTAGAAGAGTTGGGACGACCCAGAATTGATGTAGTCATCAACTGTTCCGGTGTATTCCGCGATTTGTTCATTAACCAAATGAACCTCCTAGACCAAGGGGTAAAAATGGCTGCGGAAGCTGACGAACCTTTAGAAATGAACTTTGTCCGCAAACACGCTTTACAACAAGCTGAGGAAATGGGAATTAACCTCAGACAAGCAGCAACCCGCGTATTCTCCAACGCTTCTGGTTCCTACTCCTCAAATATTAACTTGGCGGTAGAAAACAGCACTTGGGATAGTGAGGCCGAGTTGCAGGAAATGTACTTGAGACGGAAATCATTCTCTTTCAACTCCGATAACCCCGGTGTGATGGATGAATCCCGGCAGATTTTTGAAACCACTTTAAAAACCGCTGATGCAACTTTCCAAAATCTCGACTCTTCCGAAATTAGCTTAACTGATGTTTCCCACTACTTTGATTCCGATCCCACAAAGTTAGTCGCCAGTCTGCGTAGTGATGGTAAAAAGCCAGCATCTTACATTGCAGATACCACCACAGCTAATGCACAGGTGCGGACATTATCGGAAACTGTACGTTTAGATGCGCGGACTAAGTTGTTAAACCCCAAATGGTATGAGGGGATGTTATCCCACGGTTACGAAGGTGTGCGCGAACTCTCTAAGCGGTTGGTAAATACCACCGGGTGGAGTGCGACCGCTGGTGCTGTGGATAACTGGATTTATGAAGATACCAATGAAACCTTCATCAAAGATGAAGAAATGCAAAAACGGTTGATGAATCTCAACCCCCATTCTTTCCGCAAGATTGTCTCAACCTTGTTGGAGGTGAATGGTCGGGGTTATTGGGAAACTAGCGAGGAGAATTTAGACCGCCTCCGCGAGTTGTACCAAGAAGTCGAAGACCGCATCGAAGGAATAGAATAACCTTGAGGATAGAGGCGCTCTTGAGAGCGTCTCTACTCATTCCCAAGGACGATATCCCATCAGGTTTTCAGTCTGCTTTGATGAGACAATTAACAGAATATCTATAGTCATCCTATTTGAGTTGAGAAATTATCAGTGAGGAAAGGTAAAAGAAATTGTTCATGAATCATTGAGAATTGCTATATGAAAAATCAGGCTTATGCTCAACTTGAATTATTTCAATTATTGCAACCTCTAAAAATTATTAAACATCAAACAAAATTTACATTTTTAGACCTTTTTTCTGGTATAGGTGGCTTTAGAATCCCTCTCGAAGAGTTGGGCGGCTTTTGTTTAGGATATTCGGAAATTGATAAAGAAGCTATTAGAGTTTATAAAAATAATTTTATTCATGAAACTAATAAGGCTGAAAAATATTTAGGAGATATTACTAATTTAAACAAGCTACCCTTTGATATAGATATCATGGTTGGTGGTGTTCCTTGTCAACCTTGGTCTATAGCAGGTAAATTACAAGGACTAGAAGACCCAAGAGGTAAATTATGGCTTGATGTTTTTAGAATTGTCCAAATTAACCAGCCTAAAGCATTTATATTTGAAAATGTTAAGGGTTTAACGGAGCCTAGAAATAGAAAAAGTTTAGAATATATCATTGATAATTTGTCTGTATCAGGTTATGTAGTCAAATATCAAGTCCTTAATTCCTATGATTTTGGTTTACCACAAGATAGGGATAGGGTATTTATTGTTGGTATTAACAATAATATCCATAACTCCTGGGGGTTTACATTTCCTCAACCTTTGAATCAACACCCCAAGATTTATGATATTGTCCCTGGAGTGGAACGTACTCAATTTACCAAGAGGAAATTTCCCCCAGAAGTTCTATTTCCAAATGGTAAAATCCCAGCTTCTAGAGGAAGATTTCAAAAGATAGATGAGTTGAATGATTTTTTTACATTTGCCGATATTAGAGACGGACATAGTACAATTCATTCTTGGGATATTATACCAACCACTACAAGAGAAAAGTTAATTTGTAAAACTCTATTGAGAAATAGAAGAAAAAAAATTTATGGACCTAAAGACGGTAACCCTTTAGAATTTGAAGTATTACAATCTTTGATTTCTAATTTATATATAGAAGAAATTAATACTTTAGTAGATAAGGGTATCCTCCGTGCTGTTGAAGGTAAAGGCTATGAGTTTGTAAATTCTAAAATTTCTTCAGGGATTAATGGTATTTCTAAAATATATTTACCTCATGGTGATGCAATTGGAACTTTAACGGCTACGGGAACAAGAGACTATATATCTATAATATCTATACAATGTCAGGAACCAGAATTATATAAGCAAAACTTTATCCAGCAAGTTTATCTCAAGAATCAGTATAAACCTTTAACCTCCCAAGATTATGCAAGATTACAAGGATTTCCAGATAATTTCCAAATTGCAGATAATGAAACTACAGCCAAGCATCAATTAGGTAATGCTGTTTCTATTCCTGTCATTTACCATTTAGCCCAACCTTTGTTAAAAATAATTTTGTCATAAGATGTTTTAAATATGGTAGCTATTAATTCAAAAACTCGCGCTGCAATAAAAGGTTATTTAGAAGGTTTTATCAAGGGTCTGATAGATGAGTATAAAGGGCGAGAAATTTTAAAACCTGTTAGCGCTAGGGAATATTTATCAAGATACTCATCTAATGGGGAGTTAAAGCCATTTCAAGCCGCAATCATCCCCCCAGAACTAATCAGGATAAATCAATTTGAACGTGGTTTGAGTACCAGGTTAGGAAATTCCCTTGAAGAATGCGCGCGCCTAATTGCATTGGAACATCATCAAGATGTGCGCCGAGGTTATGATATTGAAGCCAAAGTTAGTAATGCCGCCTTTGCAGAAGTAGAAATTCAAAAACAAAATTATGAATCTGCTGTTAACAAAAAACAAGAAAAACCAAATCTTAGACAGATGATCACAGCGGTTCTTAATGCTAGGCGCAGCGATGATTTAGAAAAAAAAGTAGTTCGTGCCGATCTTTATATTTTGGCTAAGGATAGCAGAAAACTCTTATTTGAAATTAAAGCCCCCAAACCGAATAAAGGACAATGTTTAGAGGTTTTACAACGCCTACTTAGATTTCATTTACTTCTTGATGGTAATCAGCCTCAAATACAAGCTTATTATGCAATGCCTTATAATCCTTATGGTGTAAATACCAATGATTATAAATGGACACATGCAAAGAAATATTTACCTTTTGATGAAGCTGTAGTCATAGGAAATGATTTTTGGAAGATTATCGGTGGAGCAACTACTTATGAAGAACTGCTAGAGATTTATCTAGAAGTGGGAAGAGAAAAAAGTAAATATATGCTTGATGCTTTAGCTTTTGGATTTTAACAAAGCGATCGCCTGGTAAATAGACACAGAGCGCCACATGAAACTACCAGGATATTTTCTGAGGTTTCCCCGTGCAGTTTACAATATATCCATAAATTGACATTTTACCATAAATATGGTAGAAGGCGGCAATGGGAAAACCAGCCAGGAGAATTTAGAGCAACTGGAGGGAGTTAGACTAATAATGAACCACATCCAGAAAAAGAAACCGATAAAGGAGCAGTTAAATCAGTGAGAGAATTTTTGATCAAAGCAGGAATCAAACCATAAATAGTTATTGACATTAATCACAACCAAAATAAGGGAGGATAATTAAAAGTATGTTGGCTTACAAAGGGTATACAGCATCAATTGAAGTAGATGTAGAAGCAGGAATACTTTTTGGCAGAGTTCTTGATATTAATGATGTGATTACATTTAAAGCTAAAACTATTGAAGAAGCACGTCAAGAATTTCAAACTTCTATTGATGGTTATTTAGCTTTTTGTGAAGAACTAGGAGAAGAACCAGATAAACCTTTTTCTGGTAAATTGCCATTTCGCACCACTCCAGAACATCATCGTAAAATTTTTATTGCAGCAACAAAAGCAGGTAAGAGTATTAATGCTTGGATGGATGAAATCTTAATCAATGCTGCTGAAGAATCAGTTAAAGCATAGATTTACAGCCCATTTCATCTAAGTTTCTGTGTAGCATCAAACGTAAATTTTAACCCCTCCCTAAGTGGCGATTTGGTTAAGGTGTTATAATGGCACTATACCCTATGAAATCAACCATGACTTACACACCTGATGATGTTTGGCGCTTATTAGGTGAGTTGATTGCGGCTCAAAAGGAAACAGAGCGCCGCTTTCAAGAAACTGAGCGGTTATTAAAAGAACAATCTCAAGAAACTGAGCGGTTATTAAAAGAACGATCTCAAGCAACTGATAAGCAGATTAAACAGGTAAGTCAACAACTGGGTAAGTTAGGTAATCGTCTAGGGGAGTTTGTAGAATGGCAAGTACGCCCTGCTGCGGTAAGATTGTTTCGAGAA
>NZ_JAQMUH010000039.1:0-21179 GCF_028331025.1 Anabaenopsis arnoldii
ATAGCGGTAGTCTTTCTTGTAAATCTTAAGAGAAATATCGCGTCTGGCTAAGGCGTGCAAGTCTACTAAGGGATAACCGCTCCCATGCTCCCGTTGAAGTAGAAAGTAAAGTCTAGCTTTGTCTAGGTTTTATATAGCAGAAGTGGAATAAATATAAAACATGATGGACAAGAGTAATTTTCAAAAATACCGTTTTGTCTGTACCCTGACCTTTGGTGATATCTACGGTCAAATAATTGTTTGGCTAATTACAATCACTGTCAGTTTGGCTTCGGCTTTAGCTTTAATGGGTGCTAAACGTCCTGTATATGCTTTAGCAACTGTAGGTCTCATAGTTTTGTTGTCCCTACCATTCTTGCTATTTGCATTTGTCACCACGTTATTCAACCATATTGAAGTCACTGCTGTATCTCCAGGAACGAAAACCGAACCAATACCGGGGAATATTTCTCAGCAAAAACCAGTGGAAGCAACTAGCTGATTTCTGCGATTTAAACTCAGTACCACAAAAATCGTCAACAAGAGCGATGGCGCTCCGCGCCCGGCGGAGGCATCGCTCATCAGTTTAAACTACTTTTGCAAGTTACCAAGATGCAAACCGCATTCCTTAGCAGTGGATTCTTCCCACCACCAACGCCCTTCACGTTCATGCTGGTTAGGTAACACAGGTCTAGTGCAGGGTTCACAGCCAATGCTGACGAAACCGCGTTCATGCAACTTATTGTAAGGTACATCTAAAGCGCGGATATATTCCCACACCTGTGCAGAAGACCAGTTGGCTAAGGGGTTAAACTTAATTAACTGATGGTCTGGAGTCGAAAAAGCAGTATCAACTTCAATCACCGGGATATGGTTGCGGGTACTAGGGCTTTGGTCTTTGCGTTGACCTGTAATCCAAGCATCCAGAGTATTGAGTTTCCGGCGTAGGGGTCTGACCTTGCGAACCCCGCAGCATTCTTTATGACCATCTTGATAGAAACTAAACAATCCCTTCTCTTCTACTAAAGCTTGCACTTCCCCAGCATCAGGAAATTGGACTTCTAATTTAATACCATAATGTTCTCTGACCTGATTCAATAACTGGTATGTTTCGGGGTGCAATCGTCCGGTATCGAGAGTAAAAACACGGAAATTTTTAGTAACTTTTGATGCAATATCAATGAGGAGAACATCCTCAGCACCACTAAAAGAAATGGAGATATTGTTAAAAGTTTCTAAGGCAAATTTAAGAATTTCCCTGGGTGTCCTTTGACTATATTCTGCTTCTAAGGCAGGAATATCTAAATTAGTTGGGGTAGCTACCATATTTTTGTGTTCTTTGCTTCGGCAAACTGAATTTTACCAAGTTAAGATGCTGTTCTACCATTCAACCTGGAGAATAGTGGAGTTTTAAATAGGGTATCAAAGCGACATCAAGATGGGATCTTGCCATAGTTACCTTCGCTGAAGCCATGCCAAAAATAGGATAGAATTGTAAAGAAATATTAAGGACTGATTTCCATGAGTTGGTTGTTTTTTGCCCTGGGACTACTCACCGCAGTATTAGCGATAGGGATTTTATTATATTTACTCACCCCTCGTCGTTACCAATCATCTAACTCCGTAGCCAATTCTTACGACCAATGGACAGAAGATGGGATTTTAGAATTTTACTGGGGCGAACACATCCACTTAGGTCATTATGGATCACCACCACAAAGAAAAGATTTTCTGGTGGCTAAATCTGACTTTGTGCATGAAATGGTGCATTGGGCTGGTTTAGATAAATTACCCGCCGGTACAACTGTTTTAGATGTTGGCTGTGGCATCGGGGGTAGTAGTCGTATTCTAGCAAAAGATTATGGATTTGCGGTAACAGGGATTACCATCAGTCCTCAACAAGTCCAACGTGCCCAGGAGTTAACGGACAATGGACTGGATGTGAAATTTCAGGTAGATGATGCTATGGCGCTTTCCTTCTCTGATGCCAGTTTTGATGTAGTTTGGTCTATTGAAGCCGGTCCGCATATGCCAGATAAAGCCGTTTTTGCCAAAGAATTAATGCGGGTGCTCAAGCCGGGTGGAGTGCTGGTTGTGGCTGACTGGAATCAGAGGGACGAACGCCAAAAACCTCTGAATTTTTGGGAAAAACCCGTAATGAAACAATTACTAGATCAGTGGTCTCATCCTGCTTTTGCCAGCATTGAAGGTTTTAGTGAACTGTTATCAGAGACGGAATTAGTTCAAGGAGAGGTGAAGACAGCAGACTGGACACAAGCAACACTTCCTTCTTGGTTAGATTCTATTTGGCAAGGAATAGCCCGTCCGCAGGGATTAGTGCGTTTTGGGATACCTGGTTTGATTAAATCTGTGCGAGAAGTTCCTACACTGCTACTGATGCGACTGGCATTTGGTACAGGTCTGTGCCGCTTTGGGATGTTCCGCGCTGTGCGGAAATAATCTCACTCAAAACTGAGTATTTTGATGCTGATAGTACTTATGGGCTGCCATGGCCATAGCTAGAAATCCCCACATAATCATACCAGAAAGACCGATCATGGTACTATAGCCAACTAGCTGCACACAAAAAGTCATACTAATCGCGCGGGCGGTACTGACAAAAGTATCAAACCGAGCTTCAGCATACTGAAACACGCTGAAAATTATCAACATAAACCCGGCCAGATAAGGTATTGCACCCACCCAACCCAGGGTAAAAAACATATCTAGAATACCACTGTCAAGGACAAAGACTTCCAATTCACCAGTCTTTTCATTCAGGGTCCAGATATTTCCTAATCCGTTACCTAAAACATTAGAAAGAGCTAAGTTTAAATTTCTCTCATAGCTTTCTGATCTCTCATTAAAGCTAGTATCTTTTTCTAACTGAGAAAATGTTTCTAACCGATTTGTCACCACATCAGAAATCGGCTCAATATTAGTCAAGGGTATAACAGACATGATGATGATTAAAATCATGGCCATTAAGCGCATTTGAAGATGCGCCTTGACGGAACCAAAAATCATCACGATTCCCAACAACCAACCCAACCAACTAGTACGTACTTGTGTCAGTAAAAATGACAAATAACCAAGGGCTGAGGCCGGTAAAATTAAGCTTCCCGAACTGGTGAATAATAACAGTAGTCCTGTTTGCATAAGAGAAGCAAACGGTCCAGGTGAGTGTAAAGTACTCCATACCCTCATACCAAAAGGTTCAGGACTTCCTGAACTTGTATACATTTTCGATTCTATCAGCCAGTATCTATCCCATTCCGGTGCGACTACAAATTGATAGATAGCATAAATACTTAATAGCAATACAGCCCAGATGAATATACGTTGAATATTCTGGCGGTAGCTGGGATAGTCTCGCCAGTTGATAAACAAGTGAAAGGCAAAGAGAATGGGACTTAGCCAATCTAAAAGACCCCTGGCTACAGGTAGGGGTGAATTATGAACCAAACCGATTAAAAAACCATAGAAGACCGCGATAGAAGCTAAAATAAATGGCATGGCTCCCTGAGTGGAAGCCCGGGGAGAGTGGCGTAAAAAAGTCGCTATAGTCACAAATACTACTAAGTAAGGTGCTATGAGCATCTGACGGGTGGGGTCCCAGCCAATTCGATAGTCAACTAAACGGGCGGCTAAGGGTGTAAGAAACCATATCCACCAAGTAAAACCGATATAGAGAATGGGATGACGTAAGTATAAGAATATGGCTACTGCTAAAGCGGTCACGGGGTAAACTAAGCGCAATAAAGCAGCAGCACCGGCAAAATAGGAAACTACAGTCAGTAGCAGAAAGCCGGAAATAGCTAGCCAAC
This sequence comes from Anabaenopsis arnoldii, assembly GCF_028331025.1. NCBI lineage: Bacteria > Bacillati > Cyanobacteriota > Cyanophyceae > Nostocales > Nodulariaceae > Anabaenopsis > Anabaenopsis arnoldii. Next base: position 3,807 of record NZ_JAQMUH010000039.1, read on the forward strand.
CTTGTAGCGATCGCTCTTGGGGAAAAAAGTGTGATTCTGAAAAACTATTGAAATGTATTTGTTTAGAAATCATGATCGCCAATAACTAATGACCAATTACGAATTGTCGATGTGCTAACCAACGTCCCCGCCAGGACAGCAATAACTTTTGTCCGGCAATTTTACCTTGACTAGGTAAAAGTCGCAGCCATTGGATTAAACCTAAACTATCTCTTGTCCCTACTAATAATGCCCACAGCCAAAACACAAAATGACGCGATCGCGGCAGATGTTCTAGTAAGACTAAAGTTTCATTATGAACTAGGTTAATCAAAGCAATTTCATTAAAGTTGTGGCGTTGGTCTTCATCAAAACGTTGGGCTGGATAGTGATCTACCGCCACTTGGGGATCATAAATTATTTTCCAACCAGCCCGCTTTAAACTCAGAGTAAAGGCCATTTCAAAGTGTACCTGCGCTCCTGTACCACGCATTCGCTGATCAAATGTTAATTTCCCAATTGCTTGGGTACGAAAACTCATATTCACCCCTTTGAGAACATCAACTTCCCGGGGTGATCCTACTCCTAAATGGTGGTTACCAATTACCCGGCCGAACCACTGCAACTTACCAACTATGGGCTGTTGACCGTCTTCAATTTTGTCACCGTAGTGTACCCAATCCCGACCACCGACACCGCCAATAGCAGGATCAGTGATAAAGTGAGCGTTGATTCTTTCCAACCAATCAGAATGAGGTGCCGCGTCATCATCAGTAATAGAAACAATATCTCCTATTACCACGTTCAATCCGGCGTTGAGTGCGGCTACTACTCCCGGCTCTGTCACAGGTACAATATGTAATGGTAACCTTTCGGCGTAAAATCCGCCGAGGAATTGCCAAGTCTGGGTATCTGTATCCCGAACCACGACAACTACTTGATCAACTGGTTTAGTTTGTACTTGCAGCGCCAAAAGGCAACGTGATAGATCTAGAGGACGGCGATAGGTGGGGACGAGAACCGTATTCCTCATGATTCATTAACTCCTCAAATAAATCTAAATAGGTTTGTGCCATACTGCTCCAACTGTGTTGTTCTGCAACTAAACGCGCGGCTTTTCCCATTTGTTGGCATAATGAGCGATCGCTACTGAGTAACTGTAATGCTTGTGTTAAAGCTTTTACATCGTCTGAGTTTGACAACACTATTCCCGATTCTGGTGTTACTAAAGCAGCAGCACCGGTGGAACTGGCGGTAATTACAGGTAACCCAGAAGCCATGGCTTCAATAACCACTAACCCAAAGGGTTCATAACGTGAGGGGAAAACCAAGAAATCCACAGCTTTCATCAGTTCTGGTACATCAGACCGCTGTCCCAAAAAATGTACGCGCTGACAAAGTCCTAATGATGCTGCTAACTGAAGATAGGGGCTTCCTTGAGTATTTCCCGCTACGACTAGATGTAAGTCAGGAACTTGGACTAAGGCTTGTAAGACTGTATCTAAGTTCTTGCGCGTCAGTCTGATATCGCCCGCAAACAATGCTAAGGGTACATTTTCGGGTAGTTGCCATTTTTGGCGATCGCTGACTCCTGGGGAAAACTCTTGTAAATCAACGCCGTTTAAAATTACTTTGATAGACTCTGGGGGTACACCTATTGCTTGTAAGTCCTGAGCGACTTGATCAGAAACGGCTACTACTACTTGAGCTTTAAGAAAAGCTGGTTTTTCCCAATGTGCATTTAAAGTTGTGTATAGCCACTGGTAGGAGTTATATAGGAAATTTCCTGGTTTTTTTTGAGTTTTATTAGAGGTAAATTTCCCCCAAGAATTATGGACAAAATGTACTGCGTTGACATCTCCTGGGGGATTAGTAATTGCGCCATTAACTTTTACTATGTCCACTTCTTGGCGATGTTGTTTTAACCATATTGTGCTTTTAGTGGCGAAAATAATGTTACGGAGAAATTCTGTAGGATAGCCTTTTACAGGAATATCAACCCACTTAATTAGGTGACTTTGCTGTAATTCTAAATCTACTTGACTAGCTAATAATGTTAATTGATAACCGCGACGAATTGCTTCTTGGGCTACTTCATAATTAACTCTACCCTGACCATCACATTTTTGTAGGCTATGGGTAACGATACAAATTTTCATTTATTACCTTTCAGGATTTGATATGTAATACTAGTTTTGTCGGTACTGGTAATTAATCATTAAAAAATTAGCTGGTGCCATAGCTCTTCTGATTCAGGTAGTTGTCAATTTATCTTGCTGTTCTGAGTAACTGATTGGTGATAAATTTGGGTGTAAAACTCAGAGTTAAAGCTGCAATAGTGCGGAAATTAAATTTCTGCTGTTTGATGGATCGCCAAAGGTGATAACGTGCTGTTTTTGTCTGTTGATTTCGTAGTAAACCAATTCCCAATGTGGTATGGGATTCTAACAGTTTTCCTTGAAAGTAAGATTTAAATTCCTTTATACGACTATCTTGTATAAAGATTTGGTAACAGAAAATCTCGCTTTTGGCCTTGCGAATTTTTGCCTGTGCATCACGATTACCACTGAGTTGAGTTTCAGTTTCGTGATGGTCTCGATATAGTGTTAGTCTTTCTGGATGATAGTAAGCACTAGAACCCGATATACAGCAGAGGTAGGTTAAATATAAATCCCACATCCCCCCAATTTCTGAGGGAATAATCTCCCAATCAATCACATGATTGCGAATTAAACAAGCTGCTGCTGTGGGTATGCTTTTATCTATTAACCCAATTTTATAGAATGGTTGATGAGTTCCAGTGGCGAGTTTATCTCGCTTATAACTGCGTGTATTCAATTCAGTTCTATCATATTGAATCTTGCCATACCTATCGATAATATATTGGTCACAAAAGGCGATGATTAAATCAGAATTTGCTTCTAAGGGTGGTACAAGCTTTGCTAAAAAGTCCTCCTTCCACATATCATCATCGTGGAGAGTAGCGACATATTTACCACGCGCCATTTTGAAACCATGTATCTGATTTCCCAGCATTCCCACATTTTCTGAATGTCGCCAAAAGCGAATGCGTGGATCTGCAAAAGATTCCACCATGGCTTGGGGACTTTCTGGACTGCAGTTATCAGAAACAATAATTTCAATGTTTCTATAAGTTTGGTTAACAGCACTGGCGATCGCCTGCTTGAGGTACTCTGGTCGATTATAAGTGGGAATGACTACACTCACCAACGGGCTATCTGTAGGGTTGAATTCAGTATTTAGTGACATAATTTCGACTATTGAGATGATTTTAAAACTTTATTGTTAGTGGTTCTGTCCTCAAATTGGGCGATGGTTTGCCCATAAATTTCTGCTAACCTTTGCAGGTGGATATCAATAGTAAATTCTGTCTGGTACCAAGCTTGACCCCTCTCACCCATGAGTCGGCTTTTGGGATAATTAGTGGCTAGTTCGTTGATAGCATGAGCTAATTGTTTGATATTATTAGCTGGAACTAAAATTCCTGTTTCCCCATCTCGTATATGTTCGGGAATACCGCCTACAGCACTAGCAATGATAGGTCGATAGTGACTATAGGCTTCCAGGGTTACTAGACCAGCAGGTTCAGGCCAAAGACTAGGAAAGACTACGGCAAAGCACTGTTGATAAAGTAACTCTAATTGCTTACTATTACACCAACCATGCCAAGTAATGCGATCGCTTAAGCCCATTTGACTGGCTAGTTTTTCCATGGTTGGCTTACTCCAACCATCGCCAGCAATATCAAGATGAATTCCTGGGTGAGTTTGCGCCAAAGCTTTAATCAACCATTCCACGCCTTTATCGGGAACAATGCGACCAGCAAACAAAATCCGCTGATTTTGATGAGTGGCTAAATTTAAAGGTGCTGTGGGTTGTGTAGGTGGTTTGACACCACACCGCAGTGTCACCACTCTTTGCGGTGGGATACCATTACTAATGATTTGCTGACGTACATAATCACTGTTAGCAATTACAGGAATTTGCAGTTTTTTGAGTCTTTCTAGTGGATGGTAAGTGTTAAACCAATTGTGTATCAGCTTTTGCGGTCGGCGGCTACCACAACCGTCTATCAAATGTCCCCAAGCACACCCCAGAGGATTTATGGGGCGATCGCACACTTTGGCGCGATTGGCTAAATATTTTGTGCCACTAGGACAATAGCTAGAGTGATTATGTAAAGTCAATATGGCTGGACATTCTTCCCGCAAATCCAGCAGCATATCTGGGTCGTGAATGTGCAGTAATTGGGCTTGCTGCTGATCGAAATTCTTTAAAGAAGAAATTGTGCGATCGCTGAACCCAGTCATGGGAGAATTTATCAAAGAGGCTAAATAAGTTTCAATACCCCCACCCCCACTGATATTAGTACGGGAGCAGTGATAGATCATTTTCTTATCAACTAATGTGTAACTCATATTGACTCAAATTGTTTAGTTATAATCATCATTTTTCTCTAACACAAGTTAGGATGAAAATTTATATTGCTACATTCATCCAAAACTTATGTCTCACATCACTGACATAATGCCGTAGAGCAATTGTTTTACTCGCCAATTTATCTCTATATATAAATTGATCCATGACATTCATTACATACTTTTCTGAGCAGAGGGGAACGCTATCATGATTATGAATTGTTAAATGGACAATGGTTTGTTCTGTAAAATAGCTTGGTGTTCCTGATAAATTTGCTAAACGTTTGATGGCAGAACTCCAATCTAACTCATGCTTAAATAAAATAAATCCCGCATTGATAGGATTTAATTTTTCTGTTTCTTCATAAAGGATTCTCCCATCTAGTGAATTTGCACAATCTGGTAAATAATGGCAGACTGGACTATCTGAATTAGCCAACTCTACTAAATCACTTCCCCCTGGGAAGAATAAAATATCTGAGTCTGTATAGATAGTGGTACCATGAATGGGAATTGACATCAATGCTGATAATTTTTTACCCATAGGATGGATTTGGGCATAATCACATACACATTGCGGTAAATCTGGTTTAATAAATTCGTTGATGGGTATGACTTCAACACAGGGATGAATCCGGCGCAATAACTGACAACTCAAATCAGTATAGCTACCATCAGAAATCACGGTAAATTTATGAGGGATACCAACATGAGTGATAAATGAGCGAATACTTGCGACTTGTTCGGGTAAGTCTCGTTCACAAGATAATGCATATACAGTCAACGGAACTTGTTGAGTTATTTTGATGTCACGTTTAACGGTTTTAGCTATCTTAGATTGATATAAATTACGGTTAATTTTTCCTTGCAATCTAGCCGCATGATAGCCAATATTTACCATTTTTTATATCTCCTAAAAATCAAGAATATATCAATTTATTCTGCAATCTACCAGCGATAAATCAGGATAAATTTATCCAGGGTTACCCATTTGATATTGGGTCTTGTGATATTCCCATAACTTGCCTTTAAGTTCTAATAATTCCTGGTAATTACCTTGCTCGACAATGCGTCCTTGTTCTAATACCACGACTTTGTCTGCTTGGGCGATGGTTGAGAGACGATGAGCGATCGCAATCACTGTTTTACCTACAGATAGCTTTTCGAGAGATTCTTGAATCAAGCGTTCAGTCATGGAATCAAGAGCGCTGGTGGCTTCGTCCAAAATCAGAATTTCTGGGTCTTGCAGCAAAGCCCGGGCGATGGCAATTCGCTGGCGTTGTCCTCCAGATAATCGCACTCCGCGATCCCCCAGTTGAGTATTTAACCCTTCAGGCATTTCTTCAATAAATTCGAGTGCATTGGCTAGTTGAGCAACTTTGCGAATTGCAGCTTCAGTCGCCCCTTCTGTACCGTAAGCAATATTATTCGCCACAGAAGTATTGAAAATAAAGGTATCCTGACTGACAACAGCGATTTTCTGTCGTAAAGATTTAATGTCAAATTTGCGGATATCCACGCCATCAATCATGATATTTCCGGCTGTTGGATCATAAAATCGGGGAATTAAATCAATCAATGTACTTTTACCAGCACCAGTACCACCAACTAACGCCGTAGTTTTACCTTTTTCAATACTTAGGGTAATATTCTTGAGCACTGATGTATTAGCATCATAGCCAAAATCCGCTGAGACTACATCAATTGAATACTCTAGCCCATTAAATGGAAGATAACCATTTTGTAAATAGGTTTTATTGTCAGTTCTAATTAACTCCTTAATATTATCGGCTGCTCCTTCGAGTGTGCTTAAATGGGCTCTAGTGCCATTAATATCTTGGACAATTGGCACAACGCGAAAGAGAACAAAGAAAAATGTCAGCAAAGAAGCTACCTGTAGGGTTCCATTGGCAACAAAAGCAGTAAAGGCAAAAACAATCATGCCAATCAGAATCGTACTAGCTAAAGCTTCAGCTAGCGGTCTAACCAGCGCCCAGGTTAATACAACTTTGGTGGCGGTGCTAACTACTTGATTGCTAGCTTGATAAAAACGATGGCGCTCAAATTCTTGAGTTGAAAATGCCTGAACAGTGCGAATTGCGTTAATAAATTCAATAGCTATAGAGGTAAATTTCCCATTAGCAATTGAGGTACTAAAACTAGTTTCCCTAGCACGGGAATTGAGTGTTGATAATCCAACCCCTATTAAGGTGAATAATAGAAAAGAAATAATTGTCAGCTGCCAAGATAATAAACACATGGAGACAAAATAGACACAAATGGTTATCCCTCTAGTTATCAAAAATGCTGCTCCACTAAACCACTGTTTTATTCTCTCAATCTCCGTAGTGATAGTATTAATTATTTCGCCGGATTTGGTGTTATTAAAATAACTTAAAGGTAATGCTTGCAACTGTTCAAAAATTTGTTTACGCAAGCGGTCGGCTAGACGTAATTGAGATATTTCTATGTATACTTGTGCGAGGTAATTGAAACTAGCACGTATCCATGTACTGACTAAAATTAGTAAGGAAATACGATATAGTCTCTCAATTGCCGATGTCTGAGTCGCTAAAATCCAGGTGTCAAACCAAGAAATTCCAGTTTGAATTGGTTCGGCATCAGGGGTAGTTAAATTTTGCAAAAATGATAAGAGAAAGCCGATACTAAAACCTTCAAAAGTTGCAGCTAGCACTGAAAATAGTAAAGCGAGAATAGCAACTTTGCGGAATTTGTTAAATTCTCGCAATATTAAAGAATTTTTCTGCCAAAATTTACTGGCTTTAAAGCGATCGCCTAAGACTTGAGCAGCTTGAATATACATGATTCTTTTACAAACATAATGTGATCAATTGGAACAGTCATAGAGATGCTCAACAACCCTTTAATTTGAGTAAGACAAAAAATTGCTAATCTTTGTCTAGGGTGCGTCAGACAAAGCGCCATAACGCACCTGAGAGACTAAATGCATTTAGCAGAAAATCACAGTGTTGGGTTATCTAAATGCAAGAGACTAGATTGTTGCCATGAATCGGTCATGTCTGATAATTGATTCATCTGCTCTTGTCCGGCCACAGTTAGAGCAGTTTCTAAAGTACAATTAGGAGATACCATCAAAGTCGTTTCACCGCGCAGCACATTCCACAACTGGGGTAGATGGTCTAGATCGTATTTACGCATCCAACGCCCTAAAGGTGTGAGATTCTCCTTTGTGGTTGTACAAAACTTGAGGGCACGAAAGATTTTACCTCGTTTTCCCACCTGCCACTCACTGGTGAAAATTGCCCCTGGTGACTCCACCTGTAAAATGACAAATAATACCAGCATAACTGGACTCATGAGTAGTAGCAAAAACAAAGCGGTAATCCAGTCAATGAGTTGTTGCCAACGGCTAAGTTGTTTATTGTTAGAGGGTAGGCGAAGAAATATGGGCTTACCAGCTTGCTCGCAGGCTTCAACCCACAGTGTCAGATAATCCTTGCCAACACTGGGATCTATACTGACCAAATTTACCGGAGAATGTTTTAAGCAATTGACTAATAATTGCTCATCATGCAAGGAAGGTAAGTAAAGGTGTTTAGTTTTTCCGGGGGATTTAACTAACAACTGACCACGCCGCCATTGGAGTGTACAGTATGAAAAGCGATGATTGTGGTGTTGCTCGGCTGGATGAGAGGAATTGCCGAGGGTAGGAGGAATTAATGAAATTGTCATATGTCTTTGGATCTATACAATAGTGAATCGCTGAGTTAATATTGAAGGCTATGAATGCCAAAGACTCAAACCGAATTTTGTTTTGCTCCAAAAATAGGTAATTGTGTGCCGAAATATGCTTTTTAAGTTGCACTCCAGATAACTCTATATTTTGGGCAATTATGCCGGTGTAAAAATGTAAAAACCAGAAGGATACTTAGGAAATAAGTAGCAGTAAACATACTGCACAAAAGGGAAATTAAGGGGATTATCTGATCAACATGGATAATCGAAAAGTGCTTCAATAAAATTCCCTCATCCCTTAAGTGCGCCATAAATTCATATCTACAATTAGTTGCGACTACCTATTTTTTTCTGAATCTCACAAAACCAGTTTAACCTTGACTTTTAGTTGTTGCGTTGGGGCTTTAATGTCTAGGATATAAGACCTTTGAGACCTGACTATATGGTGGGGTAAATTCTTTATTTAGTCTTTAAATAGCCTCTGCTTTTTATCCTTAATTATAAAGCTACTATAAATATAGTTATTTTGAAGTAATAGTATTATCCTGGAAATTTGATATTAGTCATATCCGAGAAAGAATGTAGAGAGTTTCCAGGGAATATCTCTATAATGGTTATAGGATGGGCATATTTAAATTCTGGATATGTCTATTGAGAAAGTCCAGCAATGGGGGCTACTGGATTTGAGGCAATTACAGACATATTTATTGGGGTGAGGTACACTCTTAGCGGTCAGGATACCTACCCCAGAATAATGTTAGTATTCAGATTTGTGCCTCATCTATCTACAAACTGCTGGATCTAAAAAAAAGATATGTGCGATCGCCCAAGCGCTGTTTCTGGGATGGAGGGCTTTTGTCACTTCCCAGACCAAACACTGGGTTAGGGCAGTTGACCTGAGCGATCGCACATAATATAAAACCTTTCAATTGGTAAAGCACACTGATACAAGTAAACGCTTCCTCTGTTGCTCACCTATTTTTCCAAAACTTGTTGTAGCGCTAATTGGGACGACTTAGACGGCTGGGGATACTGTACATAGGTACTGTCAGAGTTTGAGACTCCACTAGCCACAACCCCGATGAGGTTTAACTTACTCAACATACCTGTAGCTTGGGCTATTTGGCTGCGAGTTACTTTACTCATGCTTGCTGTGAGTACCACACTACGACAAGATGAAGCTGTAAGCATGGCATCCACCAAACCAAGAACTGGCGGAGCATCTATGAGAACCAAATCATAATTTTCCTCAAATTCCCCTATTAATTCTTTCATGCGTGGTGAACTCAGAAGATTTGCGGGGTCAATAGGTATAGGCCCGGCTGTTAAAATATCAATGTAAGCCGAATCTAAAGTAGGAATACCATGACGGTTGGGAATAGCCGCATGACTAGCCAAGAGGGTAGATAGTCCTTGCTCATTGGGAAGATTGAGTTGTTCGTGGAGACTGGGATCTCTTAAATTAGCATCAATGAGTAGTACCCGCTTGTGTAAACGAGCTGCACTCATAGCTAAACCCAACGCCAAAGCTGACTTACTCTCATCTGGTAAAGGCGAGGTAACCATCAGGGACTTCAAGTTGGGAACAGAATTTAAAAGTTCAATATTTTTCAAAATTAAATCCAGGGATTCCCAGCGCGGTGCTGATTGCAACACCTGAATAGTCCAGGGGGCAAGAACTTCTGGTTTCCCAAAAGGTAACTTAATAATTGATTCTCTGCTTTTGGTAGTTGGCAGTTTGGGAGTAGTTCCCAACAAGGGTAAGGAAACCTGTTTTTCCAGTTCAGCAGTGGTATGAACAGCATCATCAGATGCTTCTCGAATAAAAGTAGTCATACCTCCTAACATCAAGCCAACTACTGCACCCAACAACAGATTCTGCTGGAGATGGGGCCCCATATAAATACCTAACTGCGGTTCTTCCACAACTTCCCAGTTAAAGCCCCCTTTGGCAAGTTCTTGGCGCAATTTCTGTTCTGCTCGCAATAGCTCCTCTAACCTTTCACGGCTAAATTGTAGCTGTGGCATAATCCGATTGTAATAAGCCAACAGAGGCGGAAAGCGTTTGATTTCAAAACGCAATTCATTTTCTTTTTCCGCTAAAGTTTGATCGCGGGCGCTTAAAGCAACTATAGTTGTTTGGGTTTCCACTAGCTGAGTAGCCAGATTCAGGTCAATTTCGCCAAATTGTCCTTGTTCTAAAAGAGGTACTTGGGAGGAGAATACACCATTAGACTGTACGCCTAAAGTTCTGCTAACCTCTTGTTGCAATAATTTCTTCTGGCTTTCAAGTTGTTCTTGAAGCTTTTGTACACCGGGAGTTGCATCGGTAAAGCGCAACCGCTCTTGAGCTAGTGCTAGTTCGGTTTTTTGAATTTCGTTGAGTAAGCCTTGGTAACGGGTAGACTGACTCAGACGAGAAGCAACCAGAGCATTTTGTGGAGAACGCCTGAGTTGTTCTTGCAAAGTTTTTTGGCGTGCTATGGCCTCTTGATACTGAGAACGGGTAGTACGACGCTCTTGTTGAATAGCATTTAAAGAGTCTTCTAGGGTTTTAGCTTGTGACTCAGGATCGATTAAATTTTGGTTTCTGCGGAATCTTTGCAGATTAGTCTCTGAGGCGTTCACTTCCTCGCTGGCTTTATTTAACTGTTCTCGAATAACTTGTAAACCTTTTTGTAACCGCGCATCCTGTTGCTGTTTATTATATTCGACATAAACTTGCCTAATTGCGGCCAGAACTTTTTGTGTCTGTTCGGGATCGTTGGCACTATACTCTACTTGGAAAATTTTTGTAGCTAAATTATCTTCTTTATTCCTGATTTGATGAAGAACTAAAGATTCTTTAATTTCGTTGACATTGATCTGAGGATAGTCAGATTTAAGTTTTTCAACTGCTTGTTGAATCAGTCCTGAACTTTGCATGAGATTCAGCTGGGTTGCTGTGTCTATCTTAATGTCAGGCTCGATAAATTGAGTGTCTACTCCGGCATCTTCTCGCCTACCTTGATAATTAGGTTCTACAAGCAACTGCATGGAGCTTTTATAAGTAGGTTTTGTCCTTGAAGTTACTAGAGCTGCGATGGCAATTGAAGTCAAAAATACTGCTAAAAACCAAGGAAACCTCCGAATTAATATCTTAAATAGCTGTCCGTAGCTTGGTTCTATACTAGAGTTAGTAATGTGATTTATACCCGGACTAAGACTAGGTTGATTCATGTTTATTATCCTTATCTGCTATACGTTATACGTAGCGTAAATCCCTTTAGGGATATAGTGATACTAATTTTAAATTCTCCCTGATTCTAAACTTTCAGGCTAACTATGACAAGATATTTTATGGTGGGTACATAAGCTTTACCTAATCTTTAATTTAGAAATTATAACTCCCTGTTTATTTCTAGATGTGTGATTTTTTGTGGCTGGTTGATAATCTGTATATAATGCGTCACAAATTATCAATTTACACTGCAAGTTTGTTCAATAAGCTGCTCAACCTTGTTAAAAAATACTGGTTCCGAAAAATTATTAACTGCATGCTTACGAATACTTTCATAATCCCAAATGATTCGTCCGGACTCTAGTAATGCAGATTGTATGGACTCGGGTGTTTGTCTCTTAAACAATACCCCTGTTTTGCCGTGTATCTGTGTATCTAAAACTCCACCTGCCCCGTAGGCAATCACTGGTGTCCCACTAGCATTTGCCTCAACTGGAACTAATCCATAATCTTCTAAAGCTGCAACTATTACAGACTTGGCCTTAGAAAATAATTCTTTGCGTTGAGAATCACTGACGTGTCCTAAAAATTTAATATTATCTAAAGCTTTGGCTTTTAGACGTTGTTGTTCAGGTCCATCGCCTGAAATTAATAATTGCCAACCTAGCCAGTTAAATGCTTCGATGATTATATCTAGCCGCTTATAGCTGATCATCCTCGCCGAGGCCAAATAATATTCATCTTTTGTATCTGAGAACAAGAAATTATTTGTATCAATGGGATAGTTAATGGCAATTGCTTGTTTGTTATAAATTTTTTCAATACGACGGGCAACTATACTAGAGTTAGCAATGTAAAGATCGGGTTCTTGAGCATATTTCAAGTCCAGATTTCTCATTAGTTGAAAAATTTGCTCAATTAATGGCGCAAAATATCGGTAGTCTCCATATTCCCTTAAATAAGTTTCCGTATCCCACAGGAAACGGGTAACATTATGACAAAAACAAATATGTTTTGCATCTGGACGTTTGCGTACTGCTTTGGCAAAGCTCGTACTGCTACTAATAATCAAATCATAATCTTGTAAATCCAAGGCGCGAAAGGCGGGAAAATACAAAGGAGCCATCAATCTAAAATACTTGACTGCGCCGGGAATTTTTTGCAAAAAAGTAGTTTGGACTATACGCTCACCCATATCAATAGTTTTTTGCGGATTGTACAAAGAGGTAAAAACATCCGCTTCGGGATAGCGCTTACAAAGTAACTCAAATACACGCTCTGCCCCACCGCGCTGGGTTAAGTAATCATGAACTAGAGCAATTTTCATAGTTGTGTCTAAATTTATTCTTAAGTGTGTTGTAAAAGTTTCTAGCTAGTTGCTCTTAATAACTTGAGTGTTGAGAATTATCAATACCCATTCTTATATCTTTCACCTCTACATACAAATCTAGACAAGGTGAAAAGGTCTGCCCTCATGATCAATGTTGCTTGGACTACAGTCCTCACTACAAACTGAGTTTATGTGTTGGTGGAAGATTCCCTCAAACATCCTCTGAGTTTTTGAGGGATTTTCTTCACTGCACTGATACAGAAGGTACTGTTGTTACCCAACCATTGCGAGAACTTTTTCTGATGCAAAATAAGCGTTTTGTTCGGCGCGCAGTTGGTCGCAAAGTCTACCTTGAGGTAACTCTACATCATCGTAGGTGAGGACTTGATCCTGGCAAATGTCTCGTTTGAGGCGACAGCCTTCGGCTAAACCGATGGGTAGCAATTTCTGCTCTTGAACAATGGCAGAATTCTCACATTGGCCGTAGGTCATATAGTAGCCGATACCATCTAAGGTTTCGCCAGCTTTGAGGTTAATTTTGGCAGTGGTGATCACATCCACCACTGGGCCGGCCAGGGGAGATAAGACAGTATCCTGGAACAGGACAGCACGCGCTACAGACAATGGAACTTCAAAATGGCAGAGGTGATAGGGAGTGTAGAAGCTATATAAAGGACCTTCACCTAATTTGTACAAATCTAGATAGTGACGTTGTTTGGGGTCTTCGTGAGTAGCAAATACAAACACGCCGGGGCTGGGTTGAGCGCCAACTACATAATCAACAATACCACCAAGTTCTTTTAGTTGTTCAACATCGTACATTTTGGTCATTTGATCAACATGACCGCTGAAGTTGTAACCTAGCATTCCGCGTTGGGCTACTTTCATTCCTGTAGCGTTAGCAACGATGGCTTGCTCGAAGGAAATTTTGGTTCCATCGGCAAAGCTGGTCACCATGTGGGCTTTTTGACCCCAACGTTTAGCAAATCCTTCTTGGGTTGTAGGATTGCGATAGGGGTCTTGAAGTCCTTTAATATTACCGCACAATAACGGAGTCAGACCAATACTTTTGACAAATCGGTAGAGATTCATTTCTACCCCTGGTTGATCTCCATCACAGGCGCTGAGAATGATTCCGGCTTTGTCGGCGTACACCTTCAGGATGGGGCCGATGGTAGCGTCAAGTTCGGCGTTCATCATAATCACATGTTTACGATGGGCGATCGCTTGCATCACAATGTGAGCACCAAATTCGACTGCGCCAGTAACTTCGATAATGGCATCAATTCCCTCAGCTTGGCAGAGTAATTCAGCATCTTCGGTAACTGCATATTTATGCTGTGCGATCGCCGCTTCTAATTCAGTGACACTGGTAACAACTTGAATATTTTCTTGTCCTGCTTCTGTATAAGCTTTTTTAGCTGCATCAACCTGACGGCTAAAAACCGCCACCAACTCCATTCCCGGAACTGAATTAATAATTTGATTCGCAATCCCTCGACCCATAAAACCAGCACCAATCATCCCCACTTTCACTGGATTTCCAGCTGCGGCGCGGGCTTCTAAGGCACGATCAATAATAATCATTAGTTGAACTCCTGTGTGTTAAATAGAACTATTTATGTAGTCCGGTGATCTATCCCATGAAACTTCTAGGTCAAACCATTTGAAATTAATGCCCTTGATACTTGTTTGGTTGTGTTCTTTGGATCCTTAGTGGTTCATTCCTTGACCACTTATAATGCATGGCACAACTAGGCACTACCAACAGGTATCATTTCTAGTAATGTCCAATTTAAATCCTTGTCGGAAATGTGAGTAACTTCTAAAGGCCATTCAATATTAAAAAATGGGTCGTTATAGCGTAATCCCCGTTCATAACCTGGTGTATAAAACTCACCCACTTGATAGACAACCTCAGCCTCATCTGTGAGAGTTTGATAACCGTGAGCAAACATTTCTGGTACGTACAAAGCCCGGTGATTTTCGGCGCTTAATTCCACGCCTATATGTGATAAGAAAGTCGGCGATTCAGGACGCATATCAATAATTACGTCATAGATTACCCCTTGAGTACAACGCACTAATTTGGTTTCCGCAGCTGGGGAAACTTGATAATGCATTCCCCTAACAGTCCCTTTTTTATGGTTAAAAGATATATTACATTGGGCAACGGTAGGTTTTAAGCCATGTGCCATAAACTCTTGAGCGCAGAAACCACGGGCGAAAAAGCCGCGATGATCCGGCTTTTTGTCAACATCAACAATGAATGCGTCTTTGAGTGCAGTTGGGGTAAAATTCATAGAATTTATCTTGATAAGTCCTTGGGAAAAAGTTAGCACTATCTCGGAATTGGTGGTTTAATTGCTCACATTTCCCGTATATTAAACTCCCAACAGAGAAAATTTTCGTTGCTGAAAATCTGCAAGTTGCATAAACTGCTGAATCTGAGATTGGCTTTTTTGCTGCATATCATTATCTTGTTGCCAGGCTTTAGTCCAATCCACAATCCAAGCTAAAGCTGTTGGTAAATCTAATTGTGGTTCCCAATTAATTTGAGTCCGGGCTTTAGAACAATCCAAGGTTAAAAAATTAGCCTCATGGGGTTGAACTCCACCATCCTGAATCCAATGAGCATCGTCACCCCAAAACTGCTGTAACTGATTAACTACCCAAGCTACAGTTTTCACTCCTGATTCATTTGGCCCAAAATTCCAGCCTCCAGAATATACTGAACCGTGAGTAAATAATTTTTCAGCTAGCATTAAATAACCGTTTAGGGGTTCTAGAACGTGTTGCCAAGGGCGCACTGCTTGGGGGTTTCTAATGACAACTTCTTTCCCGGAAAGCCAAGCATTGAGAATATCAGGAACTAGCCGATCCTTAGCCCAATCTCCTCCACCAATGACATTTCCGGCTCGCACGCTGGCGATCGCTACCCCATGTTGGGGGTAATCAGCGGGATTAAAAAAAGATTGACGATAAGCCGTAGTGACTAATTCAGCGCATCCTTTACTACTGCTATAAGGGTCATATCCTCCCATAGGATCTGTTTCCCGGTAACCCCAAACCCATTCGCGATTTTCATAACACTTATCAGAGGTGACTGAAACTACTGCTCTGACACTGGGTACATTCCTGACTGCTTCCAATACATTGACTGTTCCCATAATATTCACCGCATAGGTGTCTACTGGGTTGTAGTAAGATTCCCGCACCAAAGCCTGAGCCGCCATATGGATGAGAATATCTGGCTGGTAGGTTTGCATGACTTGCTGGAGAAAATCTAAATTTCTGATGTCTCCTACCACCGATGTCATTCCATCAGCAACATTAGCTAACTCAAACAGATTCAAGGCTGTGGGCGGAGTTAAAGCATAACCACAGACCTCAGCCCCTAACATTTGTAACCAGAGAGATAACCAACTACCTTTAAAGCCTGTATGTCCGGTGACAAAAACTTTTTTTCCCGCCCAGAAATTTGATTCCATTTGATCAATTCTCCTCATACAATACTGCGTAAATAAACCAGCTAATTACCACACTTTCCACGGAGCTTCACCACTTTTCCATAGCTCTTCTAGGTGGTTTTTATCGCGTAATGTATCCATGGGTTGCCAAAAACCATGATGTTTAAAAGCAGAAAGCTGATTCATCTGTGCGAGTTTTTCTAATGGTTCTTTCTCCCAAACCGTAGAGTCATCAGCAATCAAGTTAATTACTTCTGGTTCTAAAACAAAGTAACCGCCATTAATCCATGCGCCATCACCTTCAGGTTTTTCCTGAAAGCTGTTGATTTTAGTTTGCTCTTGTCCTAAGGAAATAGCACCAAAGCGTCCTGCGGGTTGAACTGCGCTGAGTGTCGCTAGGCTTTTTTGTTCTTGATGAAACTTAATTAACTCTGTGATATTTATGTTACAGACACCATCACCATAGGTAAAGCAAAATGTACTGTTACCAACATGCTCACTAATGCGTTTTAATCGTCCACCGGTCATAGTGTAATCCCCCGTATTAACTAAGGTGACGCGCCAGGGTTCAGCATAACCAGAATGTACATTCATTTGGTTGAATCGCATATCGAAGGTAACATCTGACATATGTAAAAAGTAATTCGCAAAATACTCTTTAATGATGTAACCTTTGTAGCCACAACAAATAATAAAGTCATTAATACCGTGGGCAGAGTAAATCTTCATAATGTGCCAAAGAATTGGTTTACCACCAATTTCCACCATTGGCTTTGGTCTGATACTAGTTTCTTCACTGAGGCGTGTACCCAGTCCTCCAGCCAGAATTACCGCTTTCATATAATTACCTTGTTGAGGATTTTATCGCTTGTTGACTTTTGAACTTCTCAGGATAAAGAAGATGCACGCGTTTTGATGAGAAAAATTTGCTGGGATAAGGTCTTTATTTCTCTACATAATATAACTATTTTTTTTAGTAAATTAATAAAGATTCTATGAATAATTTCCTGGAGAAAAATAAAAAAATATAAATAATTTTTCCGGGATATTGCATTAATTAAATATGCTAAAAATAGCGGTTCTTCAGTACCTAATATGCTAAATTGTTTTGATAAAATCCGAAAAGGCTTACCGTATAAGGGAAATAATGTTGGTTATTGAAGAAAATGCCTGAATATTCCTTCTTAATCTCTGTTCCCTGTTCCCTGTTCCCTGTTC
>NZ_JAQMUH010000040.1:0-47882 GCF_028331025.1 Anabaenopsis arnoldii
CAATGATGACATTGCCGAAGGAGTTACAAACAGGATTGGTAAGGAAAATTAGGAGCTTGGAGGAGGAGAGAAAAATGCCTTTAATCAGTCCGACGGAACAACTCGCAATGGAACGGGGAGAACAGCGGGGTCTTGAACGGGGTCTTGAACGGGGTCTTGAACAGGGACTTGAACGGGGTCTTGAACGGGGACTGGAACGGGAACAACAGCTGATTATTAAACAATTACATCGCCGCTTGGGAGGGGTGGAAGCATCCTTAGTAGAAGCAATTTATACGTTGGATTTTGACGGGTTAGATTTACTGGGTGAGGCGCTGTTAGATTTTTCCTGTGTTGCTGATTTGCAGCAGTGGTTAGAAAGTCAATCGCAGTAATAGGGAACAGGGAATTACGGCACATTTTATCTGAGTGAGGTATTGAGGGGCGGGCAGGATGTCCACCCCACAAGATTTATGATGTTAAGGTGTGTATTTTATTTATTTGAGTAGGATCGAAACCGAAATCAATAAGTTCTCTGGGGGAGGTTGAAGGAATATAAGGGGGTGTTGGGGGGTGCGTGGTTTCGACTTCGCTCAACCACCGAAATCAATAAGTTCTCTGGGGAGGTTGTCAGGTTTTGGGTAAATTTCCCCGTTCCCACAATTTCTGCCAATTGTAGTTAACGCTGGTAACGTTAAAATCTGGCTCCTTTTCAAAGGGTTGCTGTATATAGCGTAGGATGCAGTCATGATGGCTGGGGGTGGTAATTTCTGGGGATAATGGTACTTGCACTAGTGCTAAAATAAAACCTTCGGGCTTATTCAGGGCGGTGAGAATTTCATTTTTAGTGACTGTAACTGTGTCTGCTCCCATTATGCGCCCTTTAACTTCAATCAACCGCAGCTTTCCTGTACCGGGGATGCGCGATTCTATATCATAGCCACAATTGTCGGCGCTGACATCTTTTGGTTCATAGCCTAATTGGCGTTCTGTATTAATTACTACTTGCATTGCTAGTGTTTCTACTCGCTTTTTTTCTTGGGCGGAGGTGTGGGGATTGGGTTTTTGCTGACCTTGTAGCCGTTGGAGTAATCCCAGGGAGACAATTAAGGACCCACCAATTACTACTGGTGGTAGGGGAGAAAGGCGGCGCTCTTGTTGCAAGTCTTCCATGCGCTTTTGTAACCGCGCTTGGAGTTCATCGGCTCTGCTTCTGGCTTTGGCTGAGTTAATTTTGGCGTTGATTTTCCCGGCGATTTCTTGCTGTTGTAAATCTGCGGCGCGATGGTCCCAATAATTAATTTCTTTAATTAGTCGCTCTTTGACTGCGGCCATGGTTTTGTTTATGAGTTCTTCTTTGTGTTTTTTGACTTCTTGGAGGTGTTGAGGGACGATGTGAGCGATCGCATAGGCTGTTGCTTGTGCTTGAATATGATTAAGTAACCATGACTGTTGTAAGATTGGTTCTATCAATGCTTGGTCAGGGTGACTGACTGGCTGATAATTTAAATAAGGAGCATAGCCTGCATTATAAATTTCTCCAGATGCTAGAATTTCCACATACTGCATTCTGCGGGACACCACCCGACGATTACCAGCAGGATCTGTGCGAGCATCTTGGATTGAATGTTCTAAATAAACTAGAGCTTTAATTTGTTCGCTGGGGTCGTTAACATCTAATAAGATACTACCTTGCTTGAGAACATCCCGATGGCGTTCTAAGATCAAATCAATCACTGCATCTAATAGGGGATGACCGGGATAGACTAAGGCCGCCAAGGGCTTACCTGCGATGCTAATTAATTGTTTATCAAAACAAATGCGCTCATAGCGGGTCAAAATTGCATCTCGTGTCCCCACTACTCGTCCCCGGTTACAAATGACGGCGGGGACATGGGTAATTTCGTAGCGTTGGGGTTCTCGTTCCCTAATAGTCCCCCCTAACTTCTGAAAAGCGGCTATGAAAAAGGAAGCTACAAAGTGGGGTTGTAATTTTCTGGCGTCGGCTCGTTCCATATCTTGGCGAATTTGCCGCACTCTAGAGATGTCCATTGTATCGCGCGCCAAGGCTTTTTCTTCTAGGAGTTTTTGCAACCGTTTAGGGTCGAGACATCCCGTCACAACTTCATTTAACCGGGCTTTAATTTCTGGGGATTCACCGTAGCGAATGGCTTCTATGAGTAATTGTCGCAGCTGGACACCATCAATAGCTGTCCCTAAAACATCAAATACTTTACCCCCCAGAGCTTTTTGTTCATTTTCTAGCTTTTTGAGCAGTGCTAAATAAACATCACCTTCTCTGGTTTCTTTGGCGACTAAGTTCCACAAATGACACACTTCGGTCTGTCCGATGCGGTGGATGCGCCCAAAACGTTGTTCTAAACGGTTGGGGTTCCAAGGTAGGTCATAATTTACCATGAGGTGCGCCCGTTGTAAGTTAATACCTTCTCCGGCGGCATCGGTAGCAATAAGCACTTGGACATCTGGGTCTTGGGTAAAAGCTTCTTGGGATTTGCGGCGTTCTTCGCGCCCCATACGGCCTTGAATTGTAGCGACTGAGTTGGGGTTGCCTAAAAGGTTACTAATTTGCTTGTGTAAGTAATTTAAGGTATCGCGATGTTCTGTAAATATTACCAGTTTGCGGCGGTAGCCACGAGCGTCAAAGAGTTCGGCTTGATTTTGTAGAATTTGAGAAAGTTCTTCCCATTTTCTATCTCTACCACTGCGACGCACTGCTAAAGCCAACTGCTCTAATTTTTGTAATTGGGAAATTTCCACTTTCAATTCCGTGATAGTCCGCGCTGCTGATGCTTGGTCAACAACTTCTTGTTCTATGGCTTCGCGTTCATCGCTGGGGGTATCTTCTTCAAATTCGTTGACATCTTCAATGATTCTACTGGATAACTCTAGGGCATCGAGTCCGCGCTTGGATATTTCTTCCTCTCGCAGGCGTTTTTGTAGTCTTTCCCGTCGCCGTCGCAGTGACTGATAAATTGCTTCTGGGGAGGATGCTAAACGCCGTTGTAAAATAGTCAAGGCAAAGCCTACGGTTCCTTTACGTCCTTGATTATCTAAGGCGTCGGCGCGGTTAAATTCTTCGCGCACATATTCTGTAACTTGCTTGTATAAAACTGCTTCCTGGCTGGAGAGCTGGTAATCAACTGTATGAGCTTTGCGTTCTGGAAACAAGGGAGTACCGTCAAATTTTAACAAATCTTCTTTAACTAGCCGCCGCATGAGGTCGGAGGTGTCGCACACATGAACGCCATCGCGAAATTTCCCCTCAAAACGGTCTCCATCTAAGAGGGCCATAAATAGCTGATAGTCTTCTTCTTTCCCGTTGTGGGGTGTAGCGGTCATTAATAAAAAATGACGGGTAATACTAGACAGGAGTTTACCTAGTTTGTAGCGTTTGGTTTCTCTGACATCTCCGCCAAAAAAAGAAGCCGACATTTTATGGGCTTCGTCACAGATAATTAAATCCCAGTCGGTTTGTGTTAATTTGGCTTGGAGGTCATGACTACGGCTTAATTTATCTAACCGTGCTATGACTAGGGGTATTTCTGCGAGGGCGTTACCGCTGCGAGATGCTTCGATGCGGTCATTGGTGAGAATTTCAAAGTCGAGATGAAATTTCTGGTATAATTCATCTTGCCACTGGGCTGCTAGACTACCAGGACATACTACTAAGCAACGCCGCAGGTCACCGCGCAAATGCAGTTCGGCCATGAGTAAACCCGCCATGATGGTTTTACCTGCTCCGGGGTCATCAGCTAGTAAAAAACGTAACGGCTGCCTGGTGAGCATTTCTCCGTATACGGCGGTAATTTGGTGGGGGAGGGGTTCTACTAATGATGTGTGTACGGCGAGGAGGGGGTCAAACAGATGTGCTAGGCGAATACGATGGGCTTCTGATACTAGCCGCAATAGGCGACCTTCGGCGTTGAAACTCCAGGGGCGCTCTTGAGTAACGATTTCTAATGTATCCTCGTTATGGCGATATAGCAATTCTTGACCGAGGCGACCGCTTGGGTCTTTGTAGGTTAATTCAACCACATCGCTACCAAACCATTTGACATCGACGACTGTGACTACCTGGTTAGGTAAAATCCCTTTAACTGCGCTGGCTTTGGTTAGTTCTTCTAGTCGCATTTAGCATACAGACTTTTTATACTCAAGTGGGCAATATGCCCACATTACAAGGTTATCTATTCTTCTACTCTGTAGCCTAACTCTGCTAAACTCATCCGTGATTGTCGCCATTTTGGCTCTACTTTCACGAATAACTCTAGATAAACTTTACCATCAATCAGCTTTTGAATTTGTTGGCGAGCCTCGCTACCAATGGCTTTGAGCATTGAGCCGCTTTTGCCAATTAGGATACCTTTTTGAGAAGTTCTCTCAACGTGGATGGTAGCTAGTACACGGGTAATACTGGGTGTTTCTTCTACTAAATCAATGGCGATCGCTACTGAGTGAGGAATTTCTTCCCGGGTTAACAGTAAAATTTGTTCCCGAATTAATTCCCCCATGATAAAACGTTCTGGCTGGTCTGTCACCAAGTCCGGGGGATAATAAAATGGTCCGGTCTCTAAATTTTCAATTAATAACTGTTGCAGTTCTGGTAGTCCGGCGCTGGTCTGGGCGGAAAATTTAACTACAGGCCATTGTTGACCTGCGGCTAAAGCTTGATAAGTATCATCAATGCTCTGAGAATCTGGTGGTTGTTGGTCAATTTTATTTACCCCTATAATTACTGGTGTTTGGGTTTTTACCAGTAAATCAGCAATAAAGCGATCGCCTGCACCACAAGCTACTGACCCATCTACGACAAGCAAGACTACATCCACGGACTCAATGGCATTTTTAGCATTTCTCACCAGCACTTCCCCCAATTGATGATGGGGTTTATGAATTCCCGGTGTATCGACAAAAATTAACTGTGCGGCTGGGGTAGTTAAAATCCCTCGTAACCGATTACGTGTAGTTTGTGCTACAGGTGATGTAATCGCGATTTTTTGTCCTACTAATTGGTTCATCAAAGTAGATTTACCGACATTGGGGCGACCAATGATGCCAATAAACCCTGATTTAAATTCAGGAGGAGCCTGGGGGATAGATACTTCTCCTGAAACAGAGAAGAGGTTATAATCAGTACTAGTCACCTTTAGCTCCACCGTCATATATTAGAGATGCAATGAGCAACAAACATAATTGAACCGTTCGTGTTAAACTGAACAAATCTCCATCTGTTCAAAATGACACTTTATAAAGGCATAACCTTTATTGGTGTAACGGCGACACTCGCTATCCCATTTGCAAAAGCATTTGGGAATACTTTTCTTACAATATTAGCTGACCCATTGCAATCTGCATTTAGGAGGATTCCTTTAGCCGATTTGAATAGACCACGCTTTACTCTCTTACCAAGATAAGAGGAGTGTTTCTGTATAGGTTCTAGGTCTAAAGCACTGCATTTTGAGGTATAAGATTCTTCAGTTACTACAACTTTGATTCCTGCTAATTGACATTTATAAGTTAGTTGGTCAATTAATCTTGCATGGGGAATATGTGTAAATGACTGATTATTCTTTTTACCTATATTGATATTCTGTTTCCAGTTATCATTCTTACCAATAACTAACGTACCAATATCACAAGCCTTAAGTAGATTAACAATCGTTCTACTTGTATTGTGTAGATAATTGTCAACGTAGTTGTTTCTATAAGCAGTCATCAATTGAATCCGCTTACTAGTCTTGCGTTTATCACCTAATTGAGCTTGTAACTTAGCTTTGGTTTTGTTATAGAACTGGTTTACTGATTTAAGTGGTCGTCCATTAACCAACAAAGCTTTGAATCCTGGTTGATTTGAAGTTAACGCTACTAAGTTAGTTAAACCAAGGTCGATACCCGCTACATAATTGCTAGTACATTGTTCTTGTTCCTGTTTTTCATACACAATTTCAACTACATAACAGGTAGGGCGTGGTACTAATCGTACTTCTATGACGTTATCTACCTTGGTTGGAATCTTAATATCACTCATTGATAGGTGACAGATACCTTTCTTGAGTCCAGCTTTATATACTGACTCATGATAATAAATAACTGCATTGCGTCCTTTAGTCTTATCTTTGTAGCTTGGTATTCTAGGTTCTCCTAAGAACTTAGAAGGATTCTTCTTCCATTCTTTATGAGCCTCAAAATACCCAGTCCAAGTAGATACTAGTCGTTTGATAATTTGCTTACTGACTTTAGTAGGTAAAGCACGGTAGTCTACATAATCTTTAACTAAATGATAAAGGTCAGTGAGACTATATTTCTTACCAGTAGCAAAGAAGTGCTGACGACAAATGTAATTAGCTAGATTGTATAAATTTTTTGAGAGGAAAGATAGTTGATCAATCTCTTTCCAATGTTGGTGAGATTGTTTAATGATATGTCTTTCAACTAAAATCATTTTTTCTTCCTTCGTTTAATATTAGCATACCATAGGGAGATTTGTAAAGGGTTTACTAGAAATGTTCAGATATTTGCTTGACGGCTGAAACCCTGGCATGTTCAGGGACTGCCTTTATATAAGTTTAATCTATTTAAGTCTTAGAGGATGTTTGATAAGTTTTCAACAGGTAATTTTTATTTTAGGGAACAGGGAACACCGGAACACCGGAACAGGGAATGGGGAATGGGGAATGGGGAATGGGGAACCGAAACAATCAAATCCAGTCCCCTTTCCCTTATAAAGGGAAAGATGAGGGTGGGGTCAAACAATATTTAATACAGTAATCATGACTTGACAAACATCCTCTTAGCGTGAATTTGTTAATTTTCTGGTCTTGGGCGATCGCCTGTGAGCCAGAGTCAGATTATATCAAAAACGACAGTTATAGCATTTACCATGCTCGTGAGGTACAATTTTTTTTAGTTTGAGGGAACAGGGAATTGGGAATTGGGAATTGGTGTGTACTTCATGAGCCGGAAAAAGGCTTTATTTCCCAATTATACTAGAAAAATCTGCCGATATTGGGAGAAACAATCACAGCGATCGCTAATATGATCACTTCATCACTTGTTGAGACATAGACACCATGACAAGGACACTGAACCCGTATCTCAATTATAACTTTGCCCCGGTGCAAACAGAAATCACCACGCTGGCTTTAGAAGTCATAGGTGAGTTACCCGCCAATTTATCAGGGATGTTTGTCCGTAATGGACCCAATCCCCAGTGGTCACCCATTGGTCAGTATCACTGGTTTGATGGCGATGGAATGTTGCACGGTGTGAGAATTAGGGACGGTGAGGCCACATATTGTAATCGCTACGTGCGCACGAAAGGATGGCAAATAGAACACCAAGCGGGGAAAGCGCTCTGGTCTGGGTTATTAGAACCACCGCAGATGGATAATCCTCATGGTGCCTACAAAAACACTGCCAACACTGCCCTAGTGTGGCACGCGGGGCAAATGTTAGCACTTAACGAAGGGGGTGCGCCTCACGCCATCCAGTTACCAGATTTACAGACAATTGGTGAATACACGTATAATGGTAAGCTGGTTTCTGGCTTTACAGCCCATCCCAAGGTAGACCCAAAGACGGGTGAAATGATGTTTTTTGGTTACTCCTTCGCTCCACCATACTTGCAATATAGCATAGTTTCCGATACAGGGGAAATAGTGCGGACAGTGCCAATTGAGCTACCGATGGGGGTAATGATGCACGATTTTGCCATCACCGAGAACTATACAATTTTTATGGATTTACCCTTAACTTTCAGTGGGGAAAGAATGCAAAGGGGGGAACCGGGTTTGATGTTCGAGAGCCATAGACCCAGTCGCTTTGG
Source organism: Anabaenopsis arnoldii (assembly GCF_028331025.1). NCBI lineage: Bacteria > Bacillati > Cyanobacteriota > Cyanophyceae > Nostocales > Nodulariaceae > Anabaenopsis > Anabaenopsis arnoldii. The sequence continues at coordinate 7,826 of NZ_JAQMUH010000040.1, forward strand.
TATTGTCCCCCGTTATGGGGATAACAGTAATATCCGCTGGTTTGAAAGTTCGCCCTGTTACATATTTCATACGCTTAACGCTTACGAAGATGAAGAGGAAATAGTACTCATAGCCTGTCGCATGAACTCGACCACAGTGTTAAAGGTTAATGATTCCCCAACGGACCGAGAAGCAGATATACCGCGTTTATATCGCTGGCGATTTGATCTGAGCAGCGGGAAAGTGCAAGAAGAAATGCTAGATGATGTCCCGGCGGAATTTCCCCGCATTAACGAAAACTTTTTAGGGCAACGAACCCAATACGGTTATGCTGGGAGAATGGACCAAAGGCCTCTCCCGCTATTTAATGGTATAATTAAATACGATTTTAATAATCAGAGATCTGAAACCCATGAATTTGGTTCGGGACGTTATGGCGGTGAAGCAGTATTTGCGCCGAGTGTTAATGCTACAAAGGAAGATGATGGCTGGTTAATTACTTTTGTTTACGATGAGACTTCACAAACTTCGGAACTAGTGATAGTCAACGCCCAAGATGTCACTGCGGGACTTAGAGCGCGGGTACTAATTCCCCAAAGGGTACCCTATGGTTTCCATGGTACTTGGGTTTCTGACGATAAGAGGTTGTTTTGGGGAACAGGGAATAGGGGAATAGGGTAAGTTGTCAATTTATTAACGTTCAGCTATGCGCATCAATAAAAATAAACCTATTCCTAAAAACAGGAAATTAGGTAGCCAAGCTCCTATAAAGGGTGAGAAAATACCAGCTTGTGCTACGGCACCGCTAATAAAGAAAATTAAATAATAAGTAAAAATTACGATTACGCTCACACCAAAACTTGTACCTTTTCCGCTGCGCTGGGGTCTGCTTCCCATAGCAGCACCTACCAAACCAAAAACTACACATACGAATGGTAGAGAAACTTTTTGGTGAATACGTACTTCAAGTTTGCGAATTTTCTGAGTGTCGCCAGCGATCCGTTCGATTTCTAACTGTTGTAAAGATTCAGCAAGATTCATTTCAGCATAATCTCGGCTTCTCTCGACTAGATTCAATGGTGTGCGGGGTAATTGCAGCTGTTGATGTTCAAAGCGTAAAATATTACGATAGGAACGGTCAGGAGCGACTAAATAAATGGTACCATTATAAAAGTCCCAAACGTTTTCAGCAGTGTTCCACTGGGCAGATTCGGAGACGACAATTTTATTTAAACCTTCTCCAGTCCGGTCTATAATTGTTAAGCCCTTCATCTTCTGACCATCAAATTTGTCAGCATAAAATAAACGTGCCAGTCTCTTGTTTCTAGTACCATCTGGCTCTTCTGTCTCTTGGTATTCAGGATAAAAGATATTTGACTGCTGTAAGATGGGTTTGTCTGACTTGAGGGCTTTTTCCAGGGTAATAGTTGCTTGGTAATTGGCTGCGGGTGCTATTTGCTCATTAAAGACAAATGTCATCCCTGTGACTAGCATACTCAAGATCACAGCGGTGTACACCATGCGATAGACGCTGACCCCACACCCACGCAGAGCAATTAGTTCGCTCTCGCTGGAAAGACGACTATAAGTCATCAAAGTAGCCAGGAGTGTGGACATGGGGAAGGCTAAAACGATAAAATTGGGAAACTTTAATAAAAAAACCTGAATTGCAATATTGATTGGTAATCCAGATTCGACAATGCGCCGCACTAGCTCAAAGACAGCATCGATAGTGACACCCAAGGATGAAAATGCACCTACACCAAATAAAAAAGGTGCTACCAATTCTTTGGTCAGGTAGCGGTCCATGAGCGTCAAGGGTAAGAGGGAATTCAGTCTGTATAATAAATTGAGCTTTTTGAATCTCATAAAATAACTATAGGACTACCATTTTTTTTAACCGGCCTCCTTTAGACTTGAAAGTTATCGCCCAAGTAGTATTGTCGTACTAGGGGATTATGATATAGTTCTTCTGGATGTCCAGAAGCAAGAATTTGTCCCTCGCGCATAATATAGGCGCGGTCTGTAATGGCTAGGGTTTCACGAACATTATGATCTGTAATTAAGATACCCATGCCGCGATCGCTCAATTGTGCGACAATGTGCTGAATTTCGGAAACGGCAATCGGGTCAACACCAGCAAATGGTTCATCCAAGAGTAAGAATTTCGGACCATCCCTACCCGCTGCTAAAGCCCTAGCTAATTCTGTGCGTCGTCGCTCCCCACCTGAGAGTTGAATTCCTTTGCTTTTAGCGACTTTTTCCAAGCGAAACTCCCGCAGTAAAGCCTGTATTCGTTTTGACCATTCCCATCGGGGGACATGAGTTTGCTCCAGTACCAAGAGAATATTATCCCGTACAGATAGCTGACGAAAAACACTTGGTTCTTGGGCTAAATAGCCGATGCCTAATTGTGCTCTTTTATGCATTGGCATTGCGGTTATTTCGGTACTATCAAGCCAGACTTTTCCCTGATTAGGTTTTTCTAGACCGGTAGCAATGTAAAAGGTCGTGGTTTTACCCGCACCATTGGGACCTAGTAACCCCACCACCTCACCCTGAGAAATGGAGAGGTTAACGTTATTGACAACACTGCGCTTACCATAAGATTTGTAAATATTCTCTAAGATAATTTTCACTATTCGCGCCCGTAGTGGTAATTTATCCTGATCAGATTAATTAGATTGGTTTCCCAGTTCAGAATCATTGACCATGTAGATGGACTGTACCTGACCCCGGGATTGAGGTAAAGCCACAAAACGCCCTTCATCAATCAGATAACTGACTTTCTCGGCCTGGATGCTATTGACTCCATTTTGGACAATATGGACGTTACCGCTCAAATCAATACGGCGTTCCCGGCTGAAAAATTGTGCTTGAGCAGATGTAGCCTTAATTTGGCGAGCAGGATACAACATTTGGACGTTACCGCGTGCGGTTGCTACTTGAGTATTGGCGTTATATTCTTGCATATCGGCGCTGATGGTCAGGCGACCATTTTGCTGAGATGTTTGTGCCGTTACAGTTTGCACATGGCTAGGAAATGTTACCACACCCAGGAGTGCAACTGGTAGCATCAAGGCTAATCCCAGGCGACGCATTTGTGATACTGGAAATTTGTAGCAGGACATAATACTGTAGCCATAAGTTTAGGATATCAGATTGTATATTAATTATCCCAATTTCTTGTTCCGAATATAAAATCTACATTTAAGATTTAGGCGCAAGTTGGGATAACTCCTGAAATATTGACGCTTGATCTAGTTTCTAGGTTTCACCCATATACACATTCGTCAAATTCCCTGAGAACACCGCCGCTACAACCGCCAGATTAACCTGGAAATGCAATATTTTGGCAACAACAGCCCCGTAGGCTAGGCTACGGGGTGAAATTTTAGTTGTGAACTAGGACAATTGTGGGACTGGGTAAAGCCTGAGGATCTGCCAAGGCATGAAAGTTATCTGCTCCCATTTGTTGTAATGTTGACAACAGGGCTGCAGTTTGATTCAATAATTGATCTACATCAATACCCTGATAAACAGAGGGATAAGGTCGCAGTCGATTGCTGCCTTCTCCTAGTAAAATTACTGCACCTCGCCAGTTACTATTAGATAAATGATACTGTGAGACGGCAATTTGTAAAATACCTTGATAAAAGGTTTTTTCTGGTTCGCCGGCTTCTATCCACAAAGCCTCTAAAGTGTCATGACAGGCGTAAAACTGTCTGGAATTAAACTGCTCCACACCTTGCCAAAACTCTGGGGGGATCATGTCGCTCATCCCATGCTGGCTCGCACTTCTTTGATAGTTTCTAAACTAATTTTTTGTTGGTCGCCAGCAAACTCATTATCTGGGGTCAGAAACAGCATACAGTGACACTCTTTGCGTTCTCTCATGGGTACACAGGGACAGTTCCAATATGTGGCGCTAACTTCGGCTTCTTTGTCTTCATAGTGGCGACAGGGACACAAAGGGGCTCCTAACTCGTCTTTATGTTTTGCCAGTCCTTCAATCACCACTGCGGTTACAGAGGGTTCAGAACAGAAATATGTGCCGGTGCGTTTAGCGTACTGTTCGGAAAAGTGCCGCATGGCTTCCAGGCTTTTATCGGTGGATGTTGTGTTATTTTCTGATGAAATCATATGAACTGGCCACTCATAATTTAAATATTTGTTTGCATTGTACATCAGCGTCACTGGGCTATTACCCCAACTTCAGCGCTGCTGTTGCCAGGTTGGTGTTGTGGTACACACAAGGGCATGATGTATGACATTTAATAATTGCTCCGCAGTAAAGGGTTTTGCTAAAAATCCCTGAATCCCTGTGAGAGTAGTTCGTGCTAAAGCCTCAGCAGCAGCCAATTCACTCATAACAATAATTGGTACATCCGGGTTGATGATTTGCAAGGTGCGAATGACAGTTTCCCCTGTCATGGATGGGATCATTAGATCTATTAACACCAGTTTAACGTCCTGCTGGTGCTGGGTGTATAGGGCAAGGGCTTCAATCCCATTCTCGGCGATTAATACCCTGTAGTTATGAATATCTAATGTAGTTTTGGTAATTTGGGTAATTGCCGTCTCTTTATCTGCAACTAAAATTAATTCTCCTTTGCCTGTGGGCAGTTTACCCTGGTCTAGTCTGGGGGAAGTGTGACTTTCACTACTGGGGATGTAGATTTTCAATTTCCTCCCAACTCCTGATTGACTGGATACTTCCACAAAACCGCCTATGTCAGGATTTTTACTGCCGGTTTGGGTATGGCGAAATGGTGTGAAAATGTCATCGATGACTTGAGGATTAATATTTAGTGCGGTATGAGTAATTGTAATTACTAGGTAGTAACCCACCTGAGCGCCCATGTGCCGTTTCACATAGCTTTCGTCAATGAAGGTCTGGTTAGCGGAGATTCCCACCTTCACACCTTGAGGCGCTGCATCACAGGCATTTACTAGTAACTTAACTAATAGTTTATGTAGTTCGGTATGGTATGGCTGTAGGATTTCTATATCGGTAGGGATATCTGTATGAATATCAATGTCTATGGATTTGGGGAAGATGCGTTTGATTGTCTGCTCTACATCTTGGAGCAGATGTGATACTGACGGTATTGAGCTTTGAACTTGAAAGTTACTGGTAAATGACTGAATTTGCTGGACTAAATCCATCCCCCGTTTGCTATTGCTTTGCAATAATTTCAGCATTTGTAGGGAACTTTCACTTAACTCGGGATGTTTGAGGGGCAAAAGTTGCGCTACTGTGATCATGGGGGAGAATATATTTTGCAGATCATGGGCGATCGCCTGAGCCAGTGTACCGAGGGTTGACAATCTCTGGGTACGTGAAATTTCTGTTTCTAGTTGTTTTTTGTCGGTGATATCGGTATCCACACTCATGATAGATTTGGGTAACCTGGCGGCATCATACATGAGTGTCCAACGGCTATTAACGATGATTTTCTGACCCCTTCTGGTGACTTTCCGTAATTCCCCGCTCCATGATCCATGCTCTAAAACAGTGTTCAGCGCCCCTAGAAGTTCAGGAGAAGCTTCTGGTAATAAAATTTCCCAGGCGTTCCTGCCCATAACTTCCTCTGCCCGCCAGCCATAAATATTTACCGCGCCTTGATTCCAATATAAAATTTGGTTTTGCAAATCTCTGACTAGAATGGCATCTGTGGTAATATCAAGTAGTGCGGCTTGTTGGCGAATTTGTTCCTCTGCTTTGATCCGCTCACTAATATCCCTAAGTAGCCATCTCCAACCCTTGATTTTGCCCTGAGAATAATCTTTGGCTACCCCCAGGGTGAATTCAGCTGCAAAGTCAACTCTACCTTCTTGGTGAAATATCCGTAACTGTTCTGTGCGTTTCTCTGTTTGCTGGGGCAATTGTCCGATGATTTGGTAGAATTTGGGTAATTCTGTCTGATGTACAAATACAGCCAGGGGTTTGCCGATCAGGTAAGACTGGCGGACATTCAGTAAGTTGGCTGCAGCATAGTTAGCTTCTTGAATTACACCATTGACATCAGTAACTAAATATCCATCGGGGGCAAAATTAAATAAATCCTGGTAACACTGGCGCTCAACTTCTAAAAGGTGGCGAGTAGCAACTAATTCCCGGTTTTGCTGTGCGAGTTCTTCGGCTAATACTTCGAGCTCTTCCAAAGAAATTGTAGTTTCGCTGATGGCTTCTTGCAATAGTGCTGTTATGGGATCATTCTCCTGTCTTATTTGACTAGCACGCTGGGATAAATTTTCTAGTCGCTGATGCGCCCCGGTGATGGCTTCCTCTAGGTTTCTGGTCATTATGTTTGGATTACTTCTGTTGCTGTTGTCGTCTTTGAGCAATTGCTTCGTGAGAAATCATACTTTTAACTTGTTCTATATCTGTCATCATTAATACCACTCCTTCAATTTCTGTACTACATAGGGGGGTAATAGCCAAATAACATTCTATTGTTCTTCCCCGGCGATTGGTGGCATCTAAAATCATTTCTTGGAAGCTCTGCTTTGCAGATAAGGAATCGCGGATAGGCGATCGCAGTTGCTCGAGAGGTAGACCAATATCGAGACTAAATAAGGATTTTCCTAAAACTTCCTCTGTTCTTAAGCCCCACAAATGTTCTACCATGTAATTCCACAGTACGATGTTCAAGTTGCGATCAATGACTACGATTCCCATTTGTAGACTTTTGAGAATGCCAGTCAGGAATAGATTAGTACGGTTGAGTGCTGTGGTGCGATCGCTCAGTTCATGATTAATTGTTTGTAATTCTTCGTTGGTAGATTGGAGTTCTTCGTTCATGGTCTCCAATTCTTCGTTGGTAGATTGAAGTTCTTCGTTCATGGTTTCCAATTCTTCGTTGGTAGATTGGAGTTCTTCGTTAGTAGTTTCCAATTCTTCGTTGGTAGATTGGAGTTCTTCGTTAGCAGTCTCTAATTCCTGTCCAGAACGTTGCAAGGCTTCTTGAAGTTGAATAAAACGAGTCACATCATGAAAAGTGATACTCACACCTAGCAGGGACTTGTCAACATCTTCTAAAGGTATAATTGCTACATCTAAATATTGCTGTTCTCCATTGGGTAAATAGCGATGGACATTTGTTAAAGTAATATTACGGCGTTCGGTATAAGCCCGTTCAATGGGCGATCGCAATTCTATTGGTCTGTAGGAAAGTTCTAAATCCTGAAAAGGACGAGCTAAATCCTGGGGTGAAAGACCAAACACAATGCGAGCCTGGTGGTTACTTAGTACGAGTATTCCATTGATATCTACCACTATTTGGGCTACAGATGCGGAATCAAAAGCCATCTCTCGCAGTCGGATATGTCGAGATCCTCGGTAGCTAGATTCTGGCTCTACTGTATTTGCCATCCCTAGCAAGCGATCGCGTATATTTGCTACTAATACTTTACTAAATATCCGATCTTTCAACTCTAGGGGATTGAATAAATTGGAGTGCACTAACAGCATCTCTGCTTTTCCCAAAAACAGATAACCCCCATCATTGAGAGCAAAATGAAACCGAGCCATAATCCGCGACTGAGTCTCAGAATTAAAATACATGAGTGTGTTGCGACATACCAGCATATCTAAGCGAGAAATGGGCGCATCTTGCAGCAAGTCGTGACGACCAAAAATTACTGAACGTCGCAAGTCCTGACGGAAAACATAGTTATTACCCGTACTCTCAAAATATTTTTCTTGCAGTCCCCATGGTATTAACTGGACATCCTTAGCCGAATACACAGCTTGACGGGCTTGATTCAAAGCTTCTTCATCTATGTCTGTAGCATAAATTTTTAGCCGTTGCCGACATTCCTCGATTCCCAAAAGTTCAGCCATGAGGATAGCCACAGTGTAAGCCTCCTCACCAGAAGCGCAACCCGCACTCCAAACCCGGATGGGATCAGAGTTATTTTTCCGGGCTACAATCTTCGGTAACACCTGTTTAGCTAAGTATTCCCAGGCGGAAATATCTCGAAAAAAGGCCGTGACGTTAATTAGGATTGTGTTAAACAGGTGATTGAATTCCTCTGGATCAACTTCTAAGTAGTCCAAGTATTCCCCAAAGGTTTCTATACTTAGATATTGCATGCGCTTATGTACCCGACGCATCAAAGTTGAACGCTTATAACCTGTAAAATCAAAGCCCCGGCTTTGTCTAAGATAAGTCAGTAGATTTTCAAACTCAGGGTTTTTTTCTGGAGCAGTCATAAATAGGGAATGAGGAATGAAGGACTAGGTGATCAGGGAAAAGTCGTTCTTCCCCCATCTGTAAGATTGCTTTCTTTGCCTAACACCCAATGCTGAATGCCCTATGTACTTTAACTTATTCCTCAAGGTACTAGGGCTGGTGATATCTCATCTCTAGGTAATGTGAACTACCTACACAGTACCGTTAGGTCAGTGTAGGCTTCCGGCTTGATTGACAGATAACCGTCTACCCTAGGGTTTCTTGGTACAAGGGGGAAACTAAAATCCCCTGGGGGGTGTCAAACTTTTTGAGGTCTGGGAGTCTCAACAAGAGTTTTCCAGGGGTCTACCTAAAGACTGATACCAATTCCTGCCTAGATATGCGATTCTGAGCAAGGTGTGGAGGTAAAAAGTTCCTCTACCTTGACCCAAAAGGGGAATTTATCTGTGTAACTGCTATCTACAGGAGACAAGATGGCTGTGGTGGGGTTGGTGTTTCTTGATCCTTGATAATTTTCCTATTTTTTTTGCTCAGTTGAAGATACACGCAGAAAACTTATTTCCTTCAAAAAAGAAAAAGAATGATTTATGGATACTGTTGTTAGATATGATATTGGAATGATTAGAGAGGAAGCACGCCAACTAGTCAAAAAGGGACTACTTGACCGCCAACAACCAATTTACTCCCTATGTAAGTATGTTCCTAATCGTGACTGGATATTGTTTGAGAAGGAGCTGGAAAGGCATGAATATCTACTCAGAGATAGAATTATTGACCTATTGAGTGATGAAACCTGGGAAGAAGATTAAACCGAATACTATTACATAGGGGCATTAAGGAAGATAGCCAAGAACTTCTCAGAGGATGTTTGTCAAGTCCCTCATGGTGTATCTAATATTTTTAGATCCCCCTAAATCCCCCTTGAGAAGGGGGACTTTGACTCTAGTTCCCCCCTTAGTAAGGGGGGTTAGGGGGGGTCAAGAAGTGTCTAAAATCACCTGATAAAACTTATCAAACATCCTCTAAAAGCGATCGACTATGATTCATTTCTTTGCAAATAATATAAGTTCAGTTTTACTATTCTCAATTAAGGTAAAAATATCCGCTCAAATGGTTGCTTGCGATAATGCCGATAAATATTAAAGTCTTTGTCTAGAGTTGCAATAGCAGAGATATTTAATCTTTCGGAAATAGCAATCAGCGATAAATCAGTAAAATCTCCTGGTAGATCCTGATAAATTGTGTTAAGTTCCTGGATTCTTTTATAATCGGATGGCAGGAAATGTTCACATATAAATACTTCCAGTGATAAAGCAGATAAAAATTCGTTCTGTACTTTTGTATTTGGGGCAAGTAACCACATCACTTCTGTAACACAGGCAATTGTTGTGATTAGTTGACTGGTACAGGTACTAAAAAAGTTAATAACTTTTTGGTGATAGTTGTCTTGACGATCATAGAAAGCAACAAGAATCCCAGTATCAATTAATATTAGGGGATAATTATTCATGAGTTCTTGTTTGATTTGTTGCTTGAATTATGTCAGAAATTGCTTTTTTGCGTACATCTCTATCTGACAAATCTCCTGATCCTTCTAGTAAAAATTTGGGATAACCACCCATTCTTTCTAATACTGTTTTAGCTGGAGTTTGATAATCGCTAACTGGTGTTTCTAAAGATGAGATAAATTGTAAAACAAGTGGAATTTGTTGCTCACTAAGGTTTGCGATCGCTTCCAGTAGTTTTTGGTGTGGACTGGTAGAGTACATAGAGTTTTATTGCTGTTGTCATAATTGCTAGTTTAGCAAATAAGAATAGAAAAGCGATCGCCCCTCACATCCCCAAAAGGCGATACCTTCGGTAAGCTACCGCTAACGCACTTCCCACATCTCCAAAGTTGATCACCCCTAACCCCCCTTTGTAAGGGGGAAGAGAGCGATTCCTTCGGTAAGCTACCGCTAACGCTCTTCCCACACCCCAAAAAGCGAACTAACAAGTTGGAGGGCGATCGCAATATGAGTTGAAAATATCAAATAACATGAGAGTAAGAGGATGTTTTAAAAGTGGGGGGCTGTTGTAAGAGGGTGTTTGAAAAGTCCCTCATGGTGTATCTAATTTAGATCCCCCTAAATCCCCCTTGAGAAGGGGGACTTTGACTCTAGTCCCCATTCGGTGTGTTCTCTGTTCCCTGTTCCCTGTTCCCTGTTCCCTAAGATAAAAATTACCTGTGGAAAACTTATCAAACATCCTCTAAGAGTCCTTTTTCACATCAAGGCTGAGAAGAAATTTCATACATTCTATGACCATTGCGGTAGTTAATTTTCTCCACTAAACTACCTGCGGCAAAAGTCTTTTCTAATGAACTGGGATTTTCTAGATTAAATACTGGCATATCTTGCCAACAATGGGGGCAAAACCAAGCCAAACCCGGAGGGCGTATATGCCTTAACAGTAATCCGGAACAACAAGGACAGTAATTCATAATTTTCTCCAATTTCATTGTCAAGAAAATATTTATTTAGGAAATAAATTGCTCCTTCATGGCAGATTTCTATATATCAATTCTAATTAGGAATTATGATCGGGTCTTAATTCAACTTATATTCAGCAATATTTGAGAATATTTCGACTTAAAATTACACTATTCTTGACTAAACTTAATTTTAATTGCTGAGTGAATGACCAGTAGAGTTTTGGGAGGTGAGCGGGCATTTTGCCCGCTATAATAGTAGAAAATCAGGGATATGTTTTGATTTGACTCACATGATGTTACGGTGTAGGATGCCTGCTTGATTGACAGATACCCGTCTACCTTGCGGTTTCTTGGTCTGACTCCGCCTCGAGTCGGCAATAACGGCGTTCCCACTGCCATTGTTTGGCAATATCGGAACTCCTTGACTCAGGGTCATACTTCACACCACCCCATACTCAAACAGCTTCTGTATTCTTCTCGCCAGTACGAATACGTATAACGCCATCTACCGGAGAGATAAAAATCTTACCATCGCCGATTTCACCTGTACGGGCGGCGGCAATAATTTTATCGACAACCATATCAACCTGGTTATCCTCAATCACAATTTCTACTTTCAGTTTTTGCAGAAACTCAACAGTGTATTCAGAACCGCGATACCTTTCTGTTTGCCCCTTTTGCCTTCCAAAGCCCCGGACTTCAGAAACTGTCATACCCACAACGCCAGCATTAACTAAGGCAATTTTCACCTCGTCAAGCTTAAATGGGCGAATAATGGCTTCTACTTTTTTCATGATCTTCACTCCTAACTTCTAATAGGTTTGTTTATCTATCTAAGCAGATATAAGTCAACCACTTTTACCATTACCGCTAAATTTCAAAAATATGTAAAAATTGCAACTTTTTTTTAAACTGTGTACCCCCTACCTAGTTGTCACTCGGAGTTGTGGAAGTGTAAACTAGGGGTTTTGAGCTTCAAACACAAGAGGCACAATCAAATATGCTGCTCCAAATGCGGTGAGCATCAACAATACAATATTCATAGCTAACCACCAGCTACTCAATTGTTTGACTTTTTTCTCTATGGGGGGATAATGGTTGACTGGTTGCTCTTCTATATAAAATGTTGTTGGTATCTGGTGATTGATTTCTACAGGTGTGGATAACTCAGGGTGATGGCTGGTTTGGTTAGCCACGGGTGCTGGACTGCTTGCTTCACCAGTGGCACGAGTAGCTTGGGGATGACTCGGATTAAAACCAGTATTAACATAATTTTGCAGGTGCGAAAAGGACTGAACTACTTTGGTAATTTCTTGGCGTAGTAATTGATTTTCTCGCTCTAGTTGGTGATTTTGACTGGTGATGGTCTCTAATTTTACTTGTGTTAACTGTAATTCGGTTGCTAATTGCCGATATACATACAGTGGTACAGAGGTAGGGTAATTTTGAGATGTTGGCGGTTTTGCTGGATGTCCGTGCACTGAAGTTGGGGTTGTTTGCATAAATAAATAGGTGGGGATCAAAAATTAAGTTATAGATGGTAGAGATATGCTATCAAACTGTAACAGTGGGAAAAAATGTCCTACTGGTCCTTGACCTTTGCCGATATCTAAGGCATAAGTCAGGGCATTAGTAACATACTCCTTGGCCTGTTGTACGGATGTCCACAAATCATTACCCAGGGCTAGGTTAGCGGCGATCGCTGCTGATAGTGTACAACCGGTACCGTGGGTATTTTTTGTCTCTACTTGTTTTGTGGTCAAGGTTGCCAGTTTTTCCCCATCAAACCAGATATCAACACCACGACAGTTACCCGTCATTGCGCCTCCCTTGACTAAAACGGCTTTTACCCTGAGATTGCGGTGTATGACTTGAGCAGCCGCCCGCATATCATCTAAAGTATTGATGGGTAAACCACTTAATATCTGCGCTTCGTAGCGATTTGGTGTGACAATGGTAGCTTGAGGTAACAAGGTATGAGCCAGAGTCTGCACCGCATTATCATCAATGAGTTGCGCCCCTGTGCGTGATACCATAACCGGGTCAACTACTAAGTTATTAATTTGTAATGCTTCTACTGTCTGGGCTACAGCAGAGATGATTTCTTGGTTGAGTAGCATTCCGGTTTTTGCAGCTTGTACGCCAATATCACTGACCACTGCTTGAATTTGCTCTATGACCGCCTCGGTGGGTATAGTATCAACCCGCGCTACCCCTAGGGTATTTTGGGCTGTGACACAGGTAATGGCGCTGGTACCGTGGATACGGTGAAAAGCAAAAGTACGTAGGTCAGCTTGAATACCCGCACCGCCACCGCTATCTGAACCAGCAATGGTTAAAGCTATGGGTACTCTGTTAGTTATTTGAGTGTTCATGGAAAATTTGGGTAAAGATTCGGTGGGTTATTACTGATTTGGTTGTGTATTTAAATCTTCCCAGACTCCCTGTAAATACTTCACCCAATTTGCAGCTAGAGGGATTTCTGTAAATGGAATGCGTACTGACTGAGATTCAGACAAGATCAATTCTAACTGAATGACTCGACCTTTTTGGGGATAGTTTTCTAATTGTACTAGTTTGTCATCTACTAAAAGACGTATATCTTTAACATCCAGCAAAGAAAAAGTTTCTAAGTTAAGGGGACCTTGGGGACTGGGTTTACCCCAGGTGATATTGTTCTGCTTGAGACCGATAACTGCGTAGATATCATATTTGGATTTCTCAAATTGCTCGGACCAAAGGCGATATGATTCCACCTTCTGGTATTCCTTTGAGCCTTGCCAAGCTAACCAGAAAAACACAACTAGCAAGGGTAACCATAACAGACCACGTTCCATTGTTTAAACAGTCCTCAATCGTAAAAATTGTTCAAAGTGTACCAACCAGCTATGCAGATAAGTTATGGTAGTGAGCAAACTGGCAAAAAGCGGTGATCAGTTAATATGAAAAGACTTATATTATTATGCTTGTTTGTCATCGGGCTGGGGGGGGCTGTTTTCGGGTTCCTGAATTTTCAGGGTTTAGCAGCTAAAGGCGAATTTGAGACTATTGTGTTAGATTTTCGCCAAGATATCCCCTCGGAAGTATTAGAGCAGAACTTACAGGCGATCGCTCAAGAGTACAATGTCACGCCCCGATTGGACAATCAATTCTCAGGGTCGGATAATGTGTATATTATTGAAGGCGATCGCCAGCGACTAAGAAAGCTGAAAAAATCTCCCTTCGCCCAATTTACACAATTAATCGAGCCAAATTACATCTATAGAACGATTCCCTTACCACAGTCGGCAAAGTTTGACGGGATTTTACCATCTGTAGACGAGGTAAATCCTACATTAACAGGTCCGAATGACCAATATTACAGCAAACAGTGGAATCTACACAAGATCGGCATAGAAGGGGCATGGAGTCAAACCAAGGGGAGCGGCGTGACAGTAGCTGTAATTGACACTGGTATAACTCCTGTGCGTGACCTGGTAGATACGAAATTTGTTAAGGGTTATGATTTTGTGAGCGATCGCGAAGAAGCCACAGATGACAATGGACACGGTACTCACGTTGCTGGTACTATTGCCCAAACCACCAACAATAAATATGGTGTAGCCGGCATTGCCTACGAAGCCAATCTGATGCCATTAAAAGTACTTAGTGCCTATGGTGGCGGCACAGTGGCCGATATTGCCGAAGCAATTAAATTCGCTGCTGATAACGGTGCGGATGTCATTAATATGAGTTTAGGCGGTGGTGGTGAAAGCCAACTGATGAAACAAGCCATTGAGTACGCCCATAAAAAAGGTGTAACCATTGTAGCCGCTGCCGGCAACGAAAACCAGAATGGGGCAAGTTATCCCGCACGTTACCCCCACGTCATTGGCGTAGCCGCATTTGGTCCAGACGGAGAAAAAGCCCCCTATTCTAACTTTGGCGCTGGGGTAGATATTTCTGCCCCCGGTGGGAGTGAGGCCGGGACAATTCTCCAAGAAACCATTGACCCCGAAAACAACAACCAAGGGGTATTTTTAGGACTCCAGGGAACAAGCATGGCTTCCCCCCACGTTGCAGGTGTCGCCGCATTAATTAAAGCTTCTGGAGTCACAGCACCAGAGGAGGTGTTAAAAGTCCTCAAACAATCAGCAAGGGCGATCGAGGATGATAGCTTCAACTATTATGGCGCTGGACAACTGAATGCCGAAGCCGCAGTTAAACTAGCCTCCCAGGGACTTAGCTTCCCAGACTTCTTTAGGTGGTTACGAGACAACGGCTATCTCAATCCCGGTTTTTGGATTGATGGCGGTGCAGTAGCCCTAATACCAAAGCTGCTGATGGTCTTTGGTTCCTATCTCCTGGCTTGGTTTTTGCGAGTTTACTTCCCCTTCGCCTGGAGTTGGTCTTTATCCGGTGGCTTAATTGCTGGTAGTTCTGGTTTATTCTTCCTCAAAGGAATATATATCTTTGACCTCCCCCAATGGCCTTTCCGGCTCTTAGGTAGTTCCATTCCCGAACTAGGTAACACCCTACAAGGAACTAACCCCTTAAATCCCATCTTTGCTAGCGTTCTCATCCCCATAGTTTTAATAGCCTTATTCTTGGGACATCCTAGCTGGAAATGGTTCGCCATTGGTTCGAGTCTTGGCTACGCCGCCTTTTTAACAGTTAGCGCCATTTACGACCCAGGAGTTTGGGGCTTAGGAAGTAGCTATCTAGCGCGGACTTTCCTGGTTACCAACGCTTTACTTTGTTATGGACTAGCTCATTTAGCATTGAAAAGCGCTACTCAAACAGCATAATAGGACAATGGGGTATTTTTACCCCCGAACAAAACCCCACTCCCTACCCCTCTCCAATTTCTGAAACATGAGCATTACAGTTAAAGGTACTATTCAACGCCGAGATATTGGTACTGGCGCTTGGGCGTTAGTCACAGATGATGGTACGACTTATGAAATCCTCAAAAGTGCCGACAAAAACTTGCTGCAACCCGGACAAACAGTAACAGTTACAGGACAGGTGCGCGAAGACATCATGACCATAGCCATGATCGGTCCTGTCCTGGAGGTTAAATCATTTGAAGTCTATGGAATTGAGAACCTCTTGTAGACGACTTCTAAACTCACCTTTGGGATGACCCCCTTTAACTTCACCTATAATCTGAAATTCTGCCTCTGGAGAATCACAGATAATATAACTTGGCCATCCCATTTGTGATTTATCTGGATACTGAGACAACAAGACTTTTCTATACTTACGGTAACTAGCCGTATCTTGCATTTTCACATCGATAAACTGTAAACCTAGCTCTTCAGCTACCTTTTGGTCATAAAAAGACATTTTGTGGCAGATGCCACAATCTTCTGAAGAAAATTTAATAACAGCTAAATTCATGAGTCTGTGTGTCACTTTCTGTGCTAGATAAAATTCCGGCAATACAAAAATGCTCAACATCTTTGTATTGTTATTGGCGGCGGGACATTCGGTTAACTGTAAACAGAGATTCAGTTAATGTCATACCCGATACCTGTAGTTACCCTGCAGCCCACACTGTATGCTTGGACTACTGTGGGAGTATCTCACGGAGATTACCATATTTTAAATCTAGCTAAAAAAATCTAGATATTCAGCAGCGGTTATGATATGTTAGGAAAGGATAGAATAAATACATCTACCAGATGCACTTAAATCATCTCACAGAACAGGGGCAAAACTCTAGATTTTGAACTGAGATATTTAGCTTCAAGGCTGCTTCAAATCACCACGAACGTGATATGATGAGCATATTGGGTAAGTTAAGGTTAAAACCGACCGGGAGACTCTGGGAAAGTCTAAACCCAATACTCGAAGTGACTAGATTAAAAAAAATATAAATTAACCCAATCAGGGTAACTGGGTGAGTTATTAGGAACTTACTAGGAAATCACACAGTAAGACTACGGTTAAAGCATGACTTAGATTATTGTGAATATACCAGCTTTTAGCAGCGTATATCGTCAATGATTAAGTAATAACTTAACGAATCTGTTAATCAGTTAAGAAACTATAATACTTATAATAAGAATAAAAAACTATCCATAGTAGAACATTTTTAGAAATGTTGCGTTATAATACTTTCCTAAGCAACTACAAATGAGTTAAGCTGTCAGAAGAAGAGTTTTTTCATCAAGAATTCAATCAAGTCTTTACCTCCCACCGGAGTTAGTTATCAGGGTGTATCTACTAATTAAATGTTCTTAGTTTAGGTTCAGCCCTCCGGATAAATCTTGCCTGAGATTTGTTATTATTCTGTTCCGATAACAGAATACCCTAGTGGGGTGGCTGCCAGACAGGGGAGTGAGCTGTCAGTGTGTATCTATCAATAAACTTGTCTAGGAATAAATGTATGTTCCAGGTAAAATTGTCACAAATGGGAATGTTGGTCATACCCAACAAAAAAATCCCCCAGTGGTGGCAGTCTAGGGGAGTTAATTATCAGCACGCATTGATCAGTAATCTGTTTTGAGACTAAAGAGTTGAGTTTGTTCTCGACAAAATTATCATTAATGATATGATGGTTGCTGTCCGCAGAATAAAAAAATCCCCCAGTGAGTGTTACTCACCCAGGGGAATTAATTATCACGGTGTATCTACTAATTTAGTCTTCGTCGCACATCTACCATTTATCCGGAAAAATTTCTGTCAACTGTACAAAAAAATCCCCTAACCGGTGTTAGCCAATCAGGGCAGTTAGTTATCAGGGTGCATCTACTAATTTAATATCCGCGACACATCTACCTCTTTCCGGAGGGAAGCCCAAAAAAAATCCCCTAACCGGTGTTAGCCAATCAGGGGAGTTAGTTATCAGGGTGCATCTACTAATTTAATCTGCGGGACACATTTACCTTTTTCCGGAGGAAAGCATAAAAAAATCCCCTAACCGGTGTTAGCCAATCAGGGGAGTTAGTTATCAGGGTGCATCTACTAATTTAATATCCGTGACACATCTGCCTCTTTCCGGAGAAAAGCATAAAAAAATCCCCTAACCGGTGTTAGCCAATCAGGGGAGTTAGTTATCAGGGTGCATCTACTAATTTAATATCCGTGACACATTTACGTCTTTCCGGAGGAAAGCATAAAAAAATCCCCTAACCGGTGTTAGCCAATCAGGGGAGTTAGTTATCAGGGTGCATCTACCAATTTAATCTGCGGGACACATCTGCCTTTTTCCGGAGAGAAGCATAAAAAAATCCCCTAACCGGTGTTAGCCAATCAGGGGAGTTAGTTATCAGGGTGCATCTACTAATTTAACGTCCGCGACACATTTACGTCTTTCCGGAGGAAAGCACAAAATAGAGCTAATCGCAGTTCAATGAATTAAATTTAGCTAGCCAGTGGGTAACTAATGGGGATAAACTTATAACCAAGGAACCGCAAAAATAACCCGGCTGAGAAACATTCAGTCGCAGAAAGCATCTAAAGTGTGAGAAGGAGCGAAAGTCTAGATCTGAAACTCAAAGTTTCAATTCGATTAAGGAGGCGAACAGGAAAAGTTGTGACCCAGGAATTTCATATTTCCGTAACCCCAGTAGGGCAAAATGACTACTTGGTGCGGACGGAACAAGTCGCGACTGGGGTGCCATTAGCAGAAGAACTGGTAACCTGGCCTGTAACTGAGTGGTTAGTATCTGCTGGACATCTGATGAATGACCCGCTCAAATCGGTGTTCCAGGGAAACGCGATCGCTAAAAACTCTTTTAATCTGGTGACATTGGGACAGCAATTGTACAATGCACTATTTCAAGGCACTATCAGAGACAGTTGGATTACTGCCCAAGGGATTGCCCAAAACCACCAAAAATTGCTGCACTTACGATTGGGGCTAAAAGATGTCAGGTTAGCACGTCTACCCTGGGAAGTGATGCACGCAGGCGATCGCCCTCTGGCTACTGGCCCTTATATTGCTTTTTCTCGCTACCAAACCGGAACAATGGCTGGATCTGGTTTGCCATTGAGAAGCAAATCAAAACTCCCAGAAATTGGAAAAGTCAAAGTCTTAATGGTACTAGCTTCTCCTCCGGATCAAGTCCGTCTTGATTTACTCAAACAAGAAGCTATCAACCTCCAGGAGGAACTTCAGCGTCAGAAAAGACGAAATGACAGAAGTGGCCATCATTTACCAGAGATTTCGCTGACCATACTAGATCAACCAGGGCGCGAAGAATTAACCCAAGCGTTAGAACAAGGGGGATACCAAATTCTACACTACTCTGGTCATAGTAGCCGAAGTCCCCAAGGTGGACAAATTTACCTTGTCAGTAGAAGAACTGGGTTAACGGAAACTCTGAGTGGTGATGATTTAGCAGGGTTGCTAGTTAACAATAATATTAAAATGGTTGTGTTTAATTCCTGTTGGGGAGCATACACAGCTACATCCGACCCGGGTGGGGACATGACGGCTCAAGGTAACTTGACGCAAAGCCTGGTGAGGCGAGGAATTGGCAGCGTGTTGGCTATGTCAGAACGCATTCCCGATGAAGTAGCACTAACGCTGACACAATTGTTTTACCACAAGCTCAGTCAGGGATGCCCTGTAGATTTGTGTGTCAATCTAGTACGCCAGGGATTAATTTCTACCTATGGTTCTCACCAGAACTACTGGGCTTTACCAATTTTATATCTCCAACAGGATTTTGATGGTTCGTTCTGTCCAGAAATATCTTTAAGTCCAGAATATTTAAGTGCGAAATCACTCAAAGAGTATATTCATCAGCCGCCTTTGAGGGAAAATCCTACTGCTATGTATGTTGCCATGACAAATGAGACAGACATAGTTTTACCCATTGATGAGATGATTTATTGTGGTTTAGCTGATGATTCTATACCAACACCACCCAACCTGTCAGATATAGACTGGCTAGGTGAAGAAACATGGGGCGACCTAGTAGATGAAATTGAGTCTGATGATGAGCCGGACTATGCGGAAGATTCGGCTTTAGTTTCAGATTTGTTTCGTCAGCTACATCAGGAAATTCCCTATCAGGAACCTGTACAAGGGATGAGAGATAACCAAGTTCGGGAATATTATCTGCCCCAAGATACTGCTTCTGAGAATGAGGAACTGAAATTAAGTGAAGAAACACTAGAATCCCCACCCCCGGCGGCTAAATATGTGGGACAAAACCGGAAGACTCTCACCCCAAGAAAATCATCACCCCGGCCGTGGCCTGTTATTGGTATAGTGGGTGTAAGTGTTATATGTATAATTATTAGCTTAATTGTTGTAGGAGAAAAACCACAAGAAACACCTATATCGGTTACACCGTCAATTGTTCCGGAGTCTGTACCTAGAGACATTCAGCCTGAAATCAACATTAAAAATGCCCCCACTGGAATCATAACTACTAAGGCTAAGGAAAAATTAGGCGGGGGTGACTTAGACGAAGGACTACGATGGATCACAGAACTACTCAATCGTGGTGAACTGACTGCTGCTGAAGCCTTACTGAATTTAGTTCCGCAAAACCAACTAGATGATTCATCTGTGAAGTTTTTAAAAGGGCGATTAGCATGGCAGTTTGTTCAGACTGGAAACCAGAAATACAGTATTAATGATGTCCGTCGTTATTGGGAAGGTGCGTTAGAATCTGAAGCAAATTCACCTTTATATAATAATGCTTTGGGATTTGCCCACTATGCAGACGGTAATCTCAATGAAGCTAATTCTTCTTGGTTCCAAGCCTTGAATTTAGCTCTTAATCAGCAAAGGATTGCCTCTACTGGACTTGTAACTATGAGTACGGAACTCACCGAAGAAGCTTTAACTTCCTATGCTGGATTAGCGCTGGGGATGTATACATCTGCATATAATCAACCTTCTATTAATAAACAAAGACAATATGTTAATGAGGCTGTGAAGTTGAGAGATATGGTAATCGCCAATCAACCAGTGAATTTCCAGAGTAATGAATTGATTCAGAATTGGTTGTGGTCAAAAGAAGCCCTGTCGAAGTGGCGATCGCTCCTGCAGGAAAAAGGTGAAGAAAATTGACGGTTACAATTTGACAGTTAACCGTCAAAATCCGGTCAAAAGTTAGGTTGAGGGATGGATTCTTCAGGACTAAGAAGCTGATAGCTGGACTGGGATAGTCTGAGATTGCAACTTTTCCAGTTGCGCCAGAACTTCTGTACTGTGAATTGAGGGGTTGACCTTCAGGAAAATCTCACGCAAAATTCCTTCGGGATCAATGATGAAACTATGGCGCATGGATACAACACCGAGCCAAGAACCATAAGCCTTACTCACAGCCCCAGTGGTATCAGCTAATAGGGGAAATTTCAACCCATGGGAATCACAAAATTCGGCGTGGGAATCAACATCATCGGCACTCACGCCAATAATCTGAACGTTTTTATTTATGTATTTGGGTAGGTCTTGCTGAAAACGACGAGCTTCAATAGTGCAACCGGAGGTAAAATCCTGGGGATAAAAATACAGGACTACCCACTTACCCCGCCAATCGGAAAGAGAAACTGTACCATCACCTGTATTGGTGGGCAAAGTAAACTCTGGTGCGGGCTGATTGATGGCCGGAAGTTTACCACCCATTGCATGGGCCGCTGGGGTAAGATGCAGCCAACTGATGAGGGCAAAACAGCTGACAAGTAATAGATTGAAAAAATTGCGCCGAGAAATCATGGTGCTGACCAAAATGACAACTTTACACAAGTTTACAATTCTTGGTTACCCTGGTGAGCTGCGGGTGGGATATCTGTGCTTTCAATATATTGGCTATCCAACAAAAAATTGCCCTTAGTAAAGTGTATAACCCAATATCCTCCGGGTTTTCGGTCAATTAATGTACCTTCTTCCCCTAAAGAAATCACATCAGGGGGGCGCAGCGTGGGCATGGGATCTGCGGTTTTGACGTAGGGCGGTAGTGCTACAACTCTGACCTTACTACCAATGGCGAATTCTGGAGTCATGTTTATCAAGCTAGGAGTCTTGACTAACTCATAACTCATAACTCCTAACTTTTACTAGGTATTGAGTTAATTTTTTATTCTCTATTTGGGAAATTGCCTTGCTGACGGCGCGATCGCATATTTTGGCGCATTTCCTGCATTTGTTGCCGTTGCTCTGGGGTCAGAAGTGCTAACATCTGTTGTTGAGAAGATTCCCGGATTTGGCGCATTTGGGTTTTCTGTTGTTCAGTTAGATTTAACTTAGCCCAACCCCATTTTCCTCGATTATCGGTCAATGTTGCTTTTTGTTCTGGGGTAAGAATTGCTTCGATTTGAGCGTGGGTGTTGCTTTTAATGGCTTGCATTTGAGCTTTTTGGGTATCTGTCAAATTCAAGCGCCGCCAACCCCAATCACCTTTTTGACCTCTTTGTGTTCTAGGTGTTTGTGCTACTTCTATGGGTGAAGAGGTTCTGGTTTGCGCTTGAACAGCAACAGGTATTGTAGTTACAGTTAAGGCAATTGCTGCAGCTAGTAGGGATAATGGTTTAAGTTTCATAATATCTCTTGTAGTATCTTGGCTTGATGTCACCATGATAATAAATCCCCTATGAAAGTGAGATGAGCATAAAGTCATGGTTACACCCATGACTAAAGTCACTAGGAGTAATGCAAAATATCATGGGTAATTCCCTGTACACTACGGTAAGCCTATAAAGTATCTGTATGAATCGCCCTATTACAATTAATAATCATCCTTTTCGGTTTTTGCTGTATTTGGAGTGGGTATTACTGGCGATCGCAGTTGTCCGCCAGTTTGTTTAACCGCTTAAGCTTAAGCGATCGCACTCAAGCGGCTATTGTGGCTAACAGATTTTTAGCTTATTTAGAGCCTTGTTAAAAATATTAACAATTCTCAAAAGATATTTTGCTCAATTAAATAATGCCAAACATTCATGCTTTAAAATCCCGCCTGTGATTTTAATATTTCTGAATGATTGAGTAATTACCTGTTCACAGGATATAAGAATTTGTGATTGATTCACCGAGACTAAATCTTGAATGGAAGCACCATAGACAATTTCAGATATCCCCGCCCACACGCAGGCCGTAGCACACATAGGACAAGGTTCACCAGTGGTATATATTGTATAACCTGCTAAGGAAGGGCTTTTAAGTTTAGCTGTTAAGCGGCGAATCACGTTAATTTCTGCATGGGCTGATGGGTCGCTATCTCGATTGACGGTATTATGAGCGACAGCGACAACTTCTTGGTTTTTAACAATTACAGCACCATAAGGAGCATCTCCTTTTTGAGCTTCTTGGAGTGCTAGGCGCATAAAATCTTCTGGTTGCATCGGAATTAGTCATTTATTAATGATAAATTCTCATCATATCCTATTTAACTTTTATTTGTCTTTTGTCAAAGGTGTTGAATATGTTAGTAAGCAGAAAACAAACAGAATTTTACTTAAAAGACCTAGAAACACCAACAGGTAAAGCGATTAATTTAACACTTATGGTTTTGGTGGTACTCTCATCAGGTATGTTTGTCGCTGAGACTTATAATATTCCTGAGGATATTCTCATGGATTTAAATGTTCTTGACATTGTAATCCTGATATTTTTTGCTGGAGAATATGCAGTGCGCCTGTGGAGTGCTGAAAATAAATTTAACTATATTTTTAGTTTTTACGCAACTATTGACTTAATAGCAATTTTAACATTTTTTATAGGGGGAGTTGATTTGAGGTTTATTCGCCTCTTGCGCTGTTTTAGAATTTTAAGGTTAATTAAATTAATAGATAGACCATTTTTATTTGGTACTATCACTACGGAAGATGGGGAAATATTAGCCAGAATTTTATTTACTTTATTTGCCATTATATTTATTTACTCTGGCTTAATTTATCAGGTAGAACATCCAGTCAACCCTGATGTTTTTGGCACATTTTTGGATGCGTTTTATTTTTCGGTGGTGACGATGACAACAGTGGGATTTGGGGATTTGACCCCGATTTCAGAATTAGGTCGCTTGCTGACAGTATTAATGATTTTGACAGGTATTTCTTTAATTCCTTGGCAAGTAGGGGACTTAATTAAGCGATTGGTGAAAAGTGCTAATCAGCTAGAAATAGTTTGTTCTGGTTGCGGTTTAGCATTCCATGATGTAGATGCTAAGTTTTGTAAACGGTGTGGGACTGAGTTACTCAAGGGTGAGTTGACAATCTGGGAATTGAACTGATAACAGGGGAAATTGCCCCTATAATGTTCGGTTATACTACTGTTGCGAGTACACAAAAGAATATAACCTCATAGGTAGTAGTCAAATGTCTAATTTAAACGCTGCCGTCGCTCTTCAATTAAGGGGTGAATACCTGTGTATCAATGGATCTTGCCAAGCCTGAGTGAAATTGTAGCTGCCAGTCAGGCAACTGTGGCTGAATGCTCACCAACCAAAGCAGAGCGACAGTGGCGGGTGAGTGTGGCTGCAACGGAACAACTACTGATCAACAGTTTAGCAACTGCTTCACTTGATGGGACTAAAGGCTTAGTATTAGCAGCACCAGCACCTTTATTTACTCAGGCAAAATTAAATCAGAGCTTGCAAAGTGTCACATTTACAGCGCAGCCATTTAACCCCTTGGCATTGATGCCATTTCAGAGGCCTGGTGTGATTGCTACAGGAGGTCAAGAAATGGCTCCCCAGAAAACAGTACTACCTTTACTACCAGCAGATCCACTGGTAAGAGAGAGATTTTGCTTAGTTTTTACAGAAAAATTGAGATTAGTGTTGGTTTTGGCAGAAGATCACAGAGGTAATAAAACATTTTCATTTTCCTTTGAGCCGGAAGTGGTAGAGCAAGCTTGGCGATCGCTGAGTGCGAGGGTAATGCTGAGTAATCCAGAATTTAGCGCCGAACTGGAGACATTAGTTGAAAACTATGCTGCAATCACACCAGATTACCGGATGATCATGGAGTTTAGCAGGTTGTTACTGGAGGAATTAACAGCATTCCCCGCCAATAAAGAAGTATTAGAAGAGACTGCAGATGCTGAAAAGGAAAGGGTAGCCCCCAAGCCATCCCCAGTACCCGATGTAGAATTACTCCAAGCTTTTGCTCACGAAGTGCGGACACCTTTAACGACTATTCGCACCCTGACTCGCTTACTACTCAAACGGCAAGATTTACCAGCTAAAGTTACTAATCGCTTAGAAATTATTGATCACGAGTGTACCGAGCAAATTGACCGCATGGAGTTATTGTTTAAAGCCGCAGAATTAGAAACTTCTCCGGCGGTGAAATCTGCAAGTAGTCAACTCACACCCATGTCCTTAGATCAGGTACTGCGGCAGAGTGTCCCTCGTTGGCAACAAGCGGCACATCGGCGAAATTTGACTTTAGATGTAGTTTTACCGCAGCAATTACCAACAGTGGTGAGTAATCCCAATATGTTAGATCAGGTACTCACGGGGTTGATGGAGAATTTCACCCGCAGTTTACCCCCAGGAAGTCATATTCAAGTGCAGGTGATTCCAGCGGGGGATCAACTGAAGTTACAATTATCACCCCAATTACATTGTCAAGGTACTAGCGTGGCCACGGGTAATGTTACACCACCAATTCGCAAGGCCTTGGGGCAATTACTGATGTTTCAACCCGAAACCGGTACGATTACTTTAAATCTTGCTGCCACAAAGCATCTATTTCAGGCTATTGGCGGTAAACTGATTGTCCGCCAACGCCAACACTACGGAGAAGTTTTAACTATTTTCTTACCTTTGGAAGTCAGCAGTAAGAAGAAGCTAGGTGTTTGATTTTGAGATCAACGGGTCTTGAGTCTTTCTTGTAAAGCTTCCCGTGCGTGTTCTCGGTCGTCAAAGTGGATTTTTTCAGTGCCGAGAATTTGGTAGTCTTCGTGACCTTTACCAGCTAATAAGACTCCATCGCCGGGTTGGGCTTGTAAAATGGCAGTGCGAATAGCTGTAGCGCGATCGCATATTACTATTGGTTGAGCCGTATGAGGAATTCCTGCTAAAACATCTTGTAAAATCCGTTCTGGGTCTTCTGTCCGGGGATTATCTGAGGTGACAACGGCTATATCTGCTAATTCGGCGGCAATTTTACCCATTTTAGGGCGCTTAGTGCGATCGCGATCGCCTCCACAGCCAAACACGCAGATCATCTTCCCGGGAATAAACGGCCGTGCTGCTTTGAGCAAATTTTCCAAACTATCAGGGGTGTGGGCATAATCCACAATTACGGTGATTTCTTTTTCAGGACTAAGTACGCGTTCCATGCGTCCGGGAACCCCAGGAAACTGTGGTATAGCCGCAGCCAGCAAGTGTAAATCTAGTCCTAAATGTAAAACCGCACCCACAGCTGCCAAAAGATTCTCTAAATTATACTGCCCCACCAAAGGAGAACGAAAAGCCACATTACCCGTTGGGGTATGTAAGATACCGCTGACACCATTAGGTTCGTACATTAAATTACTCATGTACAAATCGGCGCTGTGATTATTAACACTGTAACTCCACACCTGTCCTGATATACTTAGAGACGCAATTAAACGCTGACCGTAGGCATCATCAGCATTAATTATTGCGCGTCCCTTGAGATATTCGGGAGTAAATAATAAAGCCTTGGCAGCAAAATAATCCTCCATATCCCTGTGATAGTCCAAATGGTCTTGAGTGAGATTAGTAAACACCCCCACCTCAAACTCACACCCTAAAACTCGACCTTGGGCTAAAGCATGGGAACTAACTTCCATGCTACCAAACTCACAACCGGCATTCACGGCTGCTGCTAGCTGTTCTTGTAATTCCACTGCAAAGGGTGTGGTGTGGAGGGCAGTTTGTTCAAAACCAGGCCAACGAGTGTAAAGAGTTCCCATCAAAGCCACAGGTAGATGAGCTTGACTGAGGAAAAATTCCACTAAATGACTAGTAGTAGTTTTACCATTAGTGCCAGTTACACCCACCAGCTGGAGTTTTTTGCCTGGATGACCGTAAAAAGCTGCCGCTAATTGGGCGCAGGCTTTAGTCATATCCGCAGCACTGACAACCACAGCCCCTTGTGTGGGAGGATTGTTTTGTAATGCTTGGGGTGAAACAATGGCCGCTACAGCACCGGAGGCGATGGCGCTGGGCCAAAAATCCCCACCATCTACCCGGGTTCCCGGCATTCCAATGAATAAATCACCCATACTACAAGCATGAGAATTAGTCTTTAAGCCCTTGACTTCTACATCAGGGACAAAAGAGTAATTAACACCATCCACAACCGCCAGTAGTTCACGCAATTTCATTTTAGTGCACCTCGTCACACAAATCTCTTGCGCTTATTCTGCATTATTTTTTTCTAAATGGATAAATACTTACCCAACATTTGGGCTAACTGCTGCACACTAGCACGGGGAGAAGGACGTGGTAAACGCTCCTCAATTACCCCTCCCTCGGTGTCTTCTGCTCCTGTGTGGTTACATAAACAAAGAACCGGTATTTCATACTGATAAGCCAAGAACCAGTCTTCACGAGTGGTAATATCCCGAACTTCTAACTCACAATTGAGGTTTTCGAGTTGTTCTAACTTTTCTTGTAAACCCTCACACAAATGACATCCGGGCTTGCTGTATAAAATCAATCGCATTTTCTGAAAACATTGATAGGGTAGTTAAACTCTATCTTAACGGAGCGGATTCAGATTACTCTGGCTAGCAGATACACCCTCAAACCTGACGCTCTTTGTTTGAGCGATAATATAAGGCAATTGGTGATCTAATTTCATCTATCTTTCGGCTAATCTTGAGCATTGGGGGTAATTGGGAATGGGGAATGGGGAAAAAAGTAAAACCCCAAGACTGGGAATACCTGGGGTTTTCAACCTGACCATACTTATAGTTTTAATATAAAATTCCCGGCAATTCTCCAGGTTAATTGACATAAATATCTCAGTTTTGTCGTGAAATGTTTGCTGGTCAACGGGATGTTTATGGTAGTGGTAAATACCAATTCATCTTTGTGATATAATTACAATTATCGCCAGATAATTACCGGAAATTTTCAAAGACAATCAGCAGATACTAGAGTTGTCACATAAATTCTAAGTTTGGCTCTATTGTCATCTGGAGAATGAATAAATAAAAAGATATAATTTCGCTATTTATGTCTAAAATTACAGTTTTAAGTACTTGATTTATTTGGGAAAATCCAGAAGAATAAAAGCATCATGATCCAACATGATTGTAGCCAATAAAAGTGACAGAAAGCCTACTTAATGCCCGCGCCTGTGGGCATTTTTCATTAGTAACAGTGGGGTTTGTGATTTCCGTCCCCTTGGGGGAATGTGGTGATTATTACGCAAATAATACTTTTATGAGATTAATTTATACAAACTTTAAAAAATTGGAATAGTCCTCTTCCATGGGTGTGTAATAATGAACTGATTTCAAGAGAGGATATTTTGTTTATGGGTTTATTTGTGGCGAAAAAACTGGTAGTGTACCGCGTTGAGATTCCGAAAATATTGATGATGCTGATGTAGTTTTACCCAGACTGCAAAAAAGGAAAAAGGCTGATGACTCAGGACGGGGGTCGATTACAGTTAAGTGAACCAGTGATTAAGCAAGGTAAGAAATACCAATTTTTATTAATTTCTTCAACCAAAAGCGATGGCCTGATTGAACCAGGAGATTTAATAGATTTAGAGTTACCATCTGGTATTGATACTACTGCTGGTGTGGTAATTTCTGGACGCGCCCCCATTTGGTTGTATGCTTACCTAACTGACAAACTACAGTTTACGGCTTGGGTAGCTTGTTATGAACCGCATTTAGGTGCGGTGGTGGTAGCAACTAACTGTGATGTGGTTGACATTGGGGAAGTAATTGATATACATCCCCCTTATTGTTACCACCAGCAATTATGTCCAGCGTTAATGATTGTCGGACCACCAAATAGTGGTAAAAGTGTGTTTTCTCATGCTTTGTTTACAGCTTTGTCTTGTGAAACTCCTGATATATATCTGCAACGCGCCCGTTGGGATGGTGAGGGTAATTACCTGTTAGATTTGGGTACGGAGGCTGTTAATAGGGGCGATCGCGGTTCTTTGACAGATGAGTTTTTCCCCTACCATTCTCAGGTTATCCTTCAGTTACGACGGGAGAAGTCTTTGGTAATTGTGGATGTGGGGGGGGTGGAACAACCGCAAAAGTTACCGATTTTAGAGGCTTGTAGTCATTATCTGATTATCAGTTGCCATAGTCAAGCTATTGATGCTTGGCATGAATTTTGTGGCGAGCGTGGTAATTTAAAACCCATCGGTGTGATTAATAGTGTGCTGACTCCCATGGAAATCATTCATCAGCAGAAACCCTATTTAGAAATGACTGCTGGGCCGTGGATACCGGGAGAACCTGCTGCTGTTCCCCAAGCTTTTTTAAAACGGTTGAGAAGATTAATACTTTTAAATAAATAAATTCACATTAATCTAACCTAGGGGAGTGTCAAATGCAAGATACTGGTTTTATGACAATGGCGATCGCTTGGTGTTTGGCTTGGGGAAATGAGTTTTACAGCAAATGCAACAGGCTTTAAACTGAAAACTAACCTTCCTGAGATAAATAATTAACTACTCGTGAAAATTCCTCAGTTAAAAAATCTGAGCCGGTGGTGATGTAAATCTGTAATAACTCTTGGTAAAACCAGAGAGTACCCTCTTTACCAAATTGGAACTCCTGCCATATCTTACTACCATATTGGCGAGAATCTGCAAGTAATGATCTGGCATTATGTAACTTATCTGCTTTTACCGTTAATTTTGGGGTGTTGATCATTTTCTTGACCCAGATAGAGCAAATATTCAGCGGCGACATCAGCCCCGATACTTTGGCGTAAATCTAGAGGCATAATAACTTCAGCTTTTGGTCGCCAGGCGCGTATACGCATACTGACGTTGTAATCTAGATGGCGATATTGCACACGGTAGTAAGCATCTTGTGAGGAGCGCTGATTGAGAACTTGCAGTAATGCTTGTTGTTCGAGTACTGATGTATGTTGTTGAATTAAATATTTTGCTTCCTGATAGGTAACGGCCTCAAAGGTCCGATGACGAACAGTATCCCGAATGTAGCGGTCATGGTGGTCTCGGTCAAATCGCAACAGCATCAGTCGGGAGGGTAAATAAAAATCAAATCCCCAAGCTTGAGAC
Source organism: Anabaenopsis arnoldii (assembly GCF_028331025.1). Lineage (NCBI taxonomy): Bacteria > Bacillati > Cyanobacteriota > Cyanophyceae > Nostocales > Nodulariaceae > Anabaenopsis > Anabaenopsis arnoldii. The sequence goes on from NZ_JAQMUH010000040.1 coordinate 37,626, forward strand.
ATTTCCCGTTCAATTTCATCGGGACTGGGTAAATTACCGTTGTAGTAGCGTTGTTGTAAAACCTGGGGAATAGATGGATTTGTCCAGTCTATGGGTGTAATATGGTGAATCCGGTCTAGTCGATAGTTATACCAATCAGTTTTGCGGTCAGGACTTTCGCCTAAGGCGCAAAGGTAAACTGCTCGTTGGACATAATAGATACATACTGGGTAAACTATAGATTGCACAGTGTGTTTAAGTCTGGCGCTGTTGTAAGTTAATTCTAGAGGTGGTACTGGCTCTTGTTCCCAGATTTCCCGTAATTGATGTTGCCAATCATCAACTAAGTCTATAGTCTTACGGGGGATTACATAGTCAAGTTGAAAGCAAAATCGCTGTACGCTACGGATCATCTGGGAATGATTTTGAGCGATCGCGGCTAAATCTTCTTGATTGAGAAAGTTCAATTCGTCGCTAGTCCCAGATGTGGTGATCATGGGACGAGAGGGGAATTTTTTGACCCGATGATATTTCTGTTGTCGATATTCTAACCATCCTATTTCGGCGAGAATTTCTAGGTCTGCTTGTAAGGAACGACGTGTAACGCCAAATAGTCTTTGTTGTAATATTTCATTTAATTTAGGTTCAGAAATACCAGTGTGAGTTAACAGGGACTTTTGCCATTGTGATTTGACAATTCCCGCTTGTAATAACCATGTAGCAGTGGTTTTACTACAAGGACAGTTTACATCATGTAACTGAGGAATTGCTTCCCCTTTGGGGTGGGTGGAAGTAAAAAAAGCATCCCGCCACTGAGCAAAGGTAAAGGAATTACTCAGCGCTAAGGGGTCTTGTCCATACAAATAACGTAACCACACCCATAAACGAATTGCTCTGGGGAGGTTTTGTTTGAGAGAACCGCGTGCTAACCATTGCAGCAGTTCTATTTGGGGAGTGTCTACAAAAGTTGGCTTAAACACTGATTGAGTAGATTCATTGCTAAGACCAGCATACAACATATTGGAATTGGCTGCTTCCACTGGGATGTATGATATACCTATTGACCCAACAGTGTGCACAGATGACTAGTTATAGAATTGCTTTGAAAGAGAACATTTTGCGGGTGAGTTTTGGGGAAACTGCTCAAAATGACCAAATTATTCAGGATGCGGCGGCGCGACTGCAGGAAATGCAAGATTCAGAGGAACTAGGAGGTGGTCCACTGTTGAGGATTAATGGACCTATTTCTGTACCGGTGGCGTTTGTTTTAGCTCATAAACTGGCTCATCTTTATGGTGCGATCGCTTGTTTTGACCCCAAGTTAGGTAAATATGTGGTTTGTATTACACATAATCCTGAGTATAAATTGGGCGATTTGATTAAGTGAGAGATTAAAGTTATGACTAGCTATCACATTAGTCTGGATGAGGATGTGTTAAAGGTGAGGTTTGGTAAACCTGCTCACGGTGACCAAATTGTTAGGGATGCGGGAGCGCGTTTAGATCAAATGCTTGCATCGGGGGAAATTACGGGGGGAAAATTACTTAAGATTGATGGACCTGCTTCTGTGGCGGTAAGTTATCTCATCTCTCATAAGATATCTCAATTGTATGGTGCGATCGCCATTTTTGACCCCAAAATTGGTAAGCCAGGATATAAAACTTACATTGTTGTTGCTACCCATACTCCAGCTTATCGGTTGGGTGAAGTGATTGAAACCAGTGAAACCCACAAAAGTAAACAAAATCTCAAAGTTGTATTGTGTGGTCCGCCCCAATCTGGTAAATCTTGTCTGCGTAAAGGTTTGAAACAGGCAATTGGCAATATTCCCGGCGCACCTTATCCTTATGTGATTACTGCTTGTCCAGATGGGGAAGGTGCTTGGTTTTCCGATGCTGCGCGGCGAGATATTGATTTAGCCAGAAAACTAAAACAAGACTACAAGGCTAAGTTTACCCCAGAGTTTGCCATTAAAGCGGCGGGCTGGGTACGGAGTGCCAATACACCACTAAATATCATTGATGTGGGTGGTAAAATTACACCAGAAAATCGGCTGATTATGCGTGAAGCTACTCATGCGGTGATTTTAGCTGGGGATAAGGGTAAGGAGGAAGTTCCCCTTTGGGAAGAGTTTTGTCGTGATTTAAATATACAGATTGTTGCTAATCTTTATAGTGACTACGATGGTAAGGAAGATAAAATTTTTACAAAATCTCCTTTGTTAACTGGTAGTATTCATCACCTGGAACGGGGAGAAGATGTTTCTTTTCGTCCCATGGTACAGGCTTTGGCGCAGGTTTTGGTGGGGTTGTGTAGAAGAGAGTAAGTTAGCAAGCTTACTACTCAAACTTATTTGGATATGGGACAAACTTCTGTAAAAAAAAATAAGAATCAAGGACTCAATATTATGAAGGCGATTTCATTTCTCGGCTTTAACAAAAGAGGTTATCAAGAAACTACTTACCTTAATCCCATTGCTCCTGGGGAATATAAAACTAAATTTATTCAAGAAGCTTTAGTAGAATTTTACCAACCTGATACTCTTTATGTTTTATTGACGAATACAGCAGCTACAGGTATTCCAGATAATGAGACGGAATCTAGTTGGGAAACACTCAAGAAGAAACTTGGCGATAAAGTTAATTTACAACCAATAAATAATGTACCTGAAGGACACAGTACCTCAGATATCTGGAAACTATTTGAAATGTTAACGGACTGTTTAGAAGAGGGTGATAGAGTAGTATTTGACATTACAAATGGCTTTCGTTCTCTACCTGTTTTAGCATTAATTGCTGTTAGTTATTTACGTGTTGTCCGTCAAGTCGAGATTCAAGGCCTAATATATGGTGCATTTGATGCCAAAACTAATAATAAAACCCCTATATTTGACCTTTTACCCATAGTTAGCTTATTGGAGTGGACGACTGCTACTGACCAGTTCATTAAAACAGGAAATGGACAAGCATTAGCAAGCTTACTTGATCAAGGTGACTCTACAGCTAAGGATTTAGCAGTCAGTATCGAAGGAATTGCACAAGGTTTACAGCTTTTACGTCCCATGGATGTTATTCAAGAATCAGCAATATTACCTGAACGTATTGCAGCAGCAGCACCAATGGTTTCTCAAACTGTACCACCATTTGCAGCTTTGTTGCAGCGTGTAGAAAAAGATTATGGTAGTTTTGGCTTGTTTAACTCAACAGATTATCGCTATTACCCACAATCATCTTTATTACGACAATTGAAAATTGTCGAGTGGTACGCGGCGAAAGGACAAATTGTTCAAGCCTTATCTATGGCGCGGGAATGGCTACCTTCTTTGTTATGTTATCACTTTCAGTTAGATCCATTAGATAAAGGATATAGGGAGGAAATGGAACTATTATTAACTGGAGGTAAAATTAAGGATAAAGATGGTATCCTTATTAAGGAATCTCAATATCTGGTAGAATGGTCTAATATTCCCAAGGAAAAAAAGAAACAATTAAACAGACTTTGGGGTGGTGAATTAAACTTGGCTAATCTGCGTAATGATGTGTTACACGCAGGATTTCGGAAAAATCCTAAAAATGCCCAAAATATTTTGCATCAAACGGAATTGATTATTAAGGAACTTGAAGCCATTGCAAAGGTCTGGAATTTGCAGGATGAAACTGTGTAAAACTACTTCTGAGTTAATGATCTAGAAATGCCTGATTTTGCCGTTATAATTTATACTCTGGTGGGCGATCGCTCCACCATCCTGATTTGGGGATGATTTTCAGGAAAGATTAATCTCATCTGGTTAATTGTGGGATATAATGATAACGGTTATCATTATTTTACGGCTATGGTTAGTTCAATCATCCGGTCTGAGGAGAAACTGCACCAGCAAGACCATGAACAGCTCATCAGGATTCGTCACACCTGCGCCCACATTTTGGCTATGGTTGTACAGAAGCTATTTTCAGGGACTAAGGTAGCAACTGGACCGGTGACAGAAACAGGCTTTTATTATGATTTTGATGCTCCTGTGAGTTTTACCCCGGAGGACTTGGAAAAAATTACCTTGGAAATGCGGCGGGTTATTCAGGCTAATTTACCCATCATCCGCGAAGAGGTACAACGTGGGGAAATTCAAACAGAAATTACTAACTTGGGGGAAACTTACAAAGGGGATATTTTAGCACGCATCCCCCTAGATGAAATTATTACCCGTTATTTTATCGGTAGTCCTGATGTTCCTGTGCAGCCTGAACCGTCATTATTTACAGTTGCATCAGGGGGGATGGTTAATCATAACTCTTGGTGGGACTTGTGCGCTGGACCCCATATCAACTTTACCGGGGAAATTCACCCCGATGCTTTTAAATTATTAAATGTGGCGGGTGCATATTGGCAAGGTGATGAAACTCAGCCGATGCTACAACGCATTTATGGTACAGCTTGGGAAACTCCAGAAGATTTACAAGCTTATTTAAAACAACGAGAGGAAGCATTACGGCGTGACCACAGAAAACTCGGTCAAGATTTGAATTTATTTAGTATTCAAGAAGATGCTGGTGGTGGGTTAGTTTTTTGGCATCCTAAAGGGGCGCAAATCCGCCATATCATTGAAGATTACTGGAAGCGATCGCACTTAGAAGCCGACTATCAACTACTATATACCCCCCATGTAGCTAATTTGGAACTGTGGAAAACATCGGGTCACTTTGATTTCTATAGAGAAAATATGTTTGATTCCATTGATGTGGAACAACAAGCATATCAACTCAAACCGATGAATTGTCCTTTCCACGTCCTCACCTATAAGCATCAACTCCACTCCTACCGAGAGCTACCCATTCGGATGTGTGAACTGGGTACTGTTTATCGTTATGAACGTTCTGGTGCTTTACACGGTTTGATGCGGGTAAGGGGATTTACTCAAGATGATGGTCATATTTTCTGTTTACCTGCACAAATAGCACCGGAAATTCTGGGAGTTTTAAATCTCACAGAACAGATTTTGTCAGACTTTGGCTTTACTAATTACGAAGTTAATTTATCTACCCGTCCTGAGAAATCAGTGGGAAATGATCATGTTTGGGAGTTAGCTACTGCTGCACTTAAACAAGCATTAGATACTAAGGGTTGGGACTATCTTATTGATGAAGGTGGTGGGGCGTTTTATGGCCCTAAAATCGACATTAAAATTAAAGATGCCATTGGTCGTAGTTGGCAATGTTCCACTATTCAAGTTGATTTTAACTTACCGGAACGCTTTAATATGGAATATGTTACCCCAGAAGGCGATCGCCAAAGACCAATTATGATTCATCGGGCTATCTTTGGTTCTTTAGAGCGATTTTTTGGGATATTAATCGAAAACTATGCTGGGGATTTTCCTCTATGGTTAGCACCAGTACAAATCAGACTTTTACCCGTTAGTGATGATGTCCGCGAATATGCGCAATCTGTCGCTACTACTTTCAAACAGTCCGGGATGCGGGTAGAAGTAGATTATAGTGGTGAACGACTGGGTAAGCAAATCCGCACAGCTGAATTAGAAAAAATCCCCGTAGTGGCGGTTATCGGTAAAAAGGAAGTGGAAAATCAGACTTTGAGTATCCGCACTAGACAAAATGGCGATTTAGGTGTATTGACCATCGATGAAATTTTACCACGGCTACAGGAAGCGATCGCTTCTAAGGGCTTAATCTAGATTTTTCACTCTTTGTGCGGATAATCCTTTCAATCCTGAAAATTATACATCTTATGGGGTTGGTATTCTACCCCCCAGGAATGACAAAACTTACTTGATCACCAACACAGATCATATGACTAGTTTCACACCATCTCAAACAAAGATTATACCGGAGATTCCTAAGCGGGGAATGCCGGTAACTCTGATTACTGGATTTTTAGGAAGTGGTAAAACTACACTCCTAAATCAAATCCTCAAAAATAAACAAGATTTAAAAGTTGCTGTTTTGGTGAATGAATTTGGGGATATTAATATTGATAGCCAATTGCTGGTTTCTATAGATGAAGACATGATGGAACTCAGTAATGGTTGTATTTGTTGTACCATTAATGATGGTTTGGTTGATGCTGTTTATCGGGTATTAGAAAGAGAAGACCGTATTGACTATTTGGTGATTGAAACTACTGGGGTAGCTGACCCGCTACCGATTATCCTCACGTTTTTAGGTACGGAACTCAGAGATTTAACTAACCTCGATTCTATTATTACTTTGGTGGATGCAGAAGCTTTTGACGCTGAACATTTTCAAAGTGAATCGGCTTTGAAGCAAATCACGTATGGTGATATTATTCTTCTCAATAAGGTTGACTTGGCAACTCCTGCTAAACTTCAAGAAGTGGAAGACTACATCTATGAGGTCAAAGCTGGGGCAAAAATTTTGCACACTCAATATGGAGAGGTGCCGTTACCATTACTTTTAGATACAGATTTAACACCTAAACAAGATTATCTCTCAATTGTAGAAGAAGATGAACACAAGGGGCATGATCACCATCATCACCATCATCACCATGAACATCACCATCATCACTCAGATCATTTAGATAATGATGGGTTTGTTTCTATTTCCTTCCAGAGCGATCGCCCCTTTGATGTTCACAGGTTTGAAGCTTTTCTGACTGAGGAAATGCCACCGGGTGTATTTCGTGCTAAAGGTATACTGTGGTTTGATGATAGTGATTTACGCCATATTTTTCAACTCAGCGGACCACGTTATAATTTACACGCTGACAACTGGTGTAGTCCACGTAAAAATCAACTCGTTTTTATTGGGAGAAATTTGAACCCTAGTGAAATTAACTCTCATTTGCATAAATGTTTGATATGATGAGAGGGTGTAAAGTTATGTTACACTCATTCATGAGTCAGGGTAAGTCAGCGGTAAATCACAACCGACATCTGAACAACTGACCACTTCAGTAAAACATTCCTTATAAAACTCAAAAAATGACTTTATCGATTCGTCCCGATCTAACTTCTGCCGATCAGGTACTATCGTCTTTAGTTGCTCAAAAGCAACCAAAAGTAACAGAAGCAGAAATGATGCAGGCTGTACGGACTTTGTTGATTGGATTAGGTGAAGATCCAGACCGCGAAGGACTCAAAGACACTCCCAAAAGAGTGATGAAAGCCTTGAAATTTCTTACAAAGGGATACACTGAATCTTTGGATGAACTGCTCAATGGTGCAGTATTTACAGAAGACGCCAATGAAATGGTGTTGGTTCGGGACATCGATATTTTCAGTTCCTGTGAGCATCATATCCTACCGATCATTGGCCGCGCTCACGTGGCTTATATACCTAATGGTAAAGTCATCGGTTTATCTAAAATAGCCCGCATTTGCGAAATGTACGCCCGACGTTTACAAGTACAGGAACGTCTGACTACCCAAATTGCTGACGCATTGCAAAGACTACTCAAACCCCAAGGTGTGGCGGTAGTAGTGGAAGCAACCCATATGTGTATGGTGATGCGCGGGGTGCAAAAACCCGGTTCTTGGACTGTTAGCAGTGCTATGCGGGGAATTTTCGCTGAAGATGGTCGGACTCGCGAAGAATTTATGAATTTAATCCGCCATAGTGCTAACTTTCATTAAATAGTTATCATAGGGCTGTATCTATATAGCTGCGGTAGTAAGTGTAGAGATGGGAGAATTCTTGTCTCTACATGAATCAAAATAGAATGTAACTGAATATACCATAAAAAGTATTTTTGCTTAAGTATTAAATAAATTGATTAAATACTCTAATGTGAAAATTCAGTGAGGAGAGAAACTATGGTAATTTCAGAATTACAATTTAATAGTCAAGGATTAATTCCGGCGATCGCCCAAGACTATAAAGATGGTACGGTGTTAATGATGGCGTGGATGAATCAGGAATCCCTAGAAAAAACCCTCGCCACAGGTGAAGCACATTACTGGAGTCGCTCGCGTTCCCAATTGTGGCACAAAGGGGCTACATCTGGGCACATTCAAAAAGTCAAAGAATTTTTGTATGACTGTGACGGCGACACTATCTTGATCAAAGTTGAGCAAATCGGTGACATTGCTTGTCACACAGGGGCGAGAAGCTGTTTCTTTAATTCTGTACAAATGACTAATTACTAATTAATTATGACCCTGACCATCTACAATACCCTCACCCATAAAAAAGAACCATTCCAACCCCAAGAACCTGGTAAGGTGAAAATGTATTGCTGTGGTGTCACGGTATACGATTACTGTCATCTGGGTCATGCACGCTCTTATATAGGTTGGGACGTAGTACGCCGGTATTTTCAATGGCGCGGTTACGAGGTTGAATATGTGCAAAACTTTACCGACATTGATGATAAAATTCTTAACCGCGCTAATTTAGAAGGAACTTCCATGGAGGAAGTTTCCCAACGCTACATAGATGCTTACTTTGAGGATATCAGACGGTTAAATGTGATGGATGCTTCAGCATATCCCCGTGTAACGGAAAATATCAGCAGTATTCACCAATTAATTCAGGAATTAGAAAAAAAAGGTTATGCCTACGCCACCAATGGTGATGTTTATTACAATGTGCATAAATTCTGTGAATATGGTAAACTGTCAGGGCGGGATGTGTCAGATATGCAAGCCGGGGCTAGTGGGCGGGTAGATGTAGAAGACCCATCAGGACAGAAAAAACAAAACTCGGCGGATTTTGCTCTGTGGAAAGGGGCTAAACCGGGGGAGCCAGCATGGAGTTCACCTTGGGGTTCAGGTCGTCCAGGATGGCACATTGAATGTTCGGCTATGGTCAGGTCATTACTAGGGGATACTATTGATATTCACGGCGGTGGTGGTGATTTAGTATTCCCCCACCATGAAAATGAAATCGCCCAATCGGAAGTGGTGACTGGTAAACCGTTGGCGCGTTACTGGATACACAATGGTATGGTAACGGTGAATGGTGAGAAAATGTCTAAGTCTTTGGGGAATTTTACCACAATTCGAGAGTTGCTGGATCAAGGTGTTGACCCGATGGTGGTAAGATTGTTTATCCTACAGGGACACTATCGCCGCCCTTTGGATTTTACTAAAGAGGCGATCGCCTCGGCGGAAAATGCCTGGAAAACCCTCAAGGAAGGGTTACTGTTTGGCTATCAGTACGGTGACAAGCTGGGACTGGAAACCGGGAAAGAGTTAATCCCTAATCCCTATATCGAGAGTTTTCAAGGGTCTATGGATGATGACTTTAATACACCGGGAGGATTGGCGGTTTTATTTGAACTGGCTAAGGAGTTACGCCGTCAAAGTAATCTGTTAACTCACCAAGGAAAAACAGACCTGACCCCAGGAGAAATTCAGCAGCAATGGCAAACTTTAGTCACCTTAGCTGGGGTATTAGGACTGGAAGCAGCACCAGAAGCCCCCACTGTCGCCCCTAGCAGGTTAACTGATGGGGAAATTGAAGTTTTAATCCAACAGCGACAAACAGCCCGTAAATCTAAGAATTTTGCGGAGGGCGATCGCATTCGTCAAAAATTACAGGAACTCGGCGTTACTTTAATCGATCAACCAGATGGTACGACTCGTTGGCATTCCTGATTAAGATTTACTTAAATCGTAAGATTTAATCGGATAATCTCAGCAGTCAGGATCGTTTTAGATTGTTTTACAAGGAACCCCGATGAATAAAAAGACTATACTGAGTTTACTTTCTACTCCCATGCTAGTTAGCTCAATTCTCGCTATGGGAGCAATGGCAAATCAAGCCCAGGCCGCAGAAACAGAACCAGACAACACAGACAAACTCAGCTGCATACAAAATGACCATATATGGCGTCCTGTGTGTGTGAGAGCTTCTGTATTGGCTAAAATCCCTGAATATCAACCCGGAGTAGAGTTTTCTAGCGATGAAAATGAAGTTCCCTTGCTAGGGTTTAATATTGAAGAAAGTGATATGGCGGTTGACTTATTTAACTGTGACTGTCCACAGTGTATTAATGCTTTGCGTCAAATGCGCGGTATGTCACCCTTAGTTTATTAGACATCTGTTGAAAAACTCTCCCCTTTCCTTGCTAAGGAGAGGGGTTGGGTAATTGAGGATGAGGAAAACTCTTGAGAGTTCCCAGAGGTTGTTTGTCAATTCATGATTAGTGTATCGAATATTATTTGACCCCACCCCCTTCCTTACAAGGGTAGGTTTTTAATATGATCTGTGAAGGCAAGACTACCGAAGACAAGGAAGGAAAGTGGACAAGGAAGATTTTATACGGACAATGGTCTTTTAATGGGCTATTTTTCTTACTAAG
>NZ_JAQMUH010000041.1:0-6693 GCF_028331025.1 Anabaenopsis arnoldii
ATATAATTCTTATTTAAATTATTAATTTGAATATTTTCGTGAAATAAATAACGAGCCGCCAGTTGAAAACTTAATGAATAATTGGTTTGACAAGCAGATGAAGGTTCTTGCGCCATCATGAGAATTTGCCGCCGAACGATATAGTCAGAATCTTCAATTCCATCGGTAAAACCTTGACGTTCTACAGGTACTTGTTCGGGTGGTTTTACACCTTCAGGGTCAAATTTATGATCTTTACCTTTGCAAACGACAACAACTGTATCTGCTTTTAGTTCATCAACCAGGTCTTTCTGGTTTGGTTGTTTAGGGTCTTGAGAATCTCGATAAAGATCCAGTCCAATTACTCGCGGTTGATATTGTTGTAATTTGTGCAGTAACTCAGCTAACTTATAATCTGGGATTGATTTCGTGCCGCGGACAATCTCTTGTTGGTAAGATTGGATATCTTTTTCGGTAATTTCCACAACTAGTAACCTTGCATCTTGCTCTTCTTTTGGTCGCAGTCGCAGCATTTGGTCTAAAGTTTGCAGTTCTGCTGTCTGAAGAGTTCCTAAATATCTCAAAGCTAGAGTTGAGAAGGCAATGATTACACTCATCAAAAGTACAGTCCATAAGTTGCACTTTCGAGTCAAAATTTTGCTGCTTAAAGAACTAATATCTAGAGATTTATTTTTATTATTATTATAACTTCCACAAATTTCTTGCCAAGTTACCGGCAAAGTGGTAGGATTTTGACAAATTACAGGCAACCAACTGGCACAGGGAAAGTCATTTTCTAAGCCTTGCAATCTTTCCCGGGCTTCTCTCACAGCCGCATATAATGACTTACCCCCAGCAAAAGCAAAAAGAAATTTTTTCAAAAACTCTTGCGCTACTAAATCTGGTATGGGTTCGCGCATAACAATCATTTGCGGAATATTCAAATCCGCTAAATTCCGCGCTAAACCAATGCCATCACAGGAATTAAAAATTGCTAGTTTTAAACCGTGTATAATTGCCTTCCTCAGTGCATTTTTTAACTGAGGAATGGTTAAACTATCTGTCTGATTAATCTCAATTTGCCCTATTTCTCCATCTGCAAGACTAGCACTATGTCCTGCAAAAAACAGAATATCCCAATTCTGATTCCACAGTTGCTCATCCAGTTCTCTGCGGTTTGGTTCTACCAGAAACTTGACTTGGGTATCTGCTAAACCTTCAAGCCCAGCACGGTCTTTTTCAATATCGATACCAACACTATTACCTAAAACCGCCAAAATTTTGACTTGACCTGTGGGGTGTTTTTGTGATATTAGAGTATTTGTATATTCTGGATTACTTAAAGCTAATTCAGCCCGGGGATAATCCTCAAAAAAATCCCACAAATGCCAAGGTAGTCGATGCAGCAGGGGAATATTTGTTTCAAAAATCACTCTAATTTCATCATGAGGATTAAGTAAAGTCCGCAACTGCCTTTCAACTTTCTGAAATGACTCAGATTTGAGCCAAGCATTAATATTTCTTTGTAGTTGCTGACATACATCATCAAAGTCATTTACAGAAATATTAGTAACACCTTGCTCATCTACTTTGATCCTTTGATTATTGCCCAAACAATAGTGTAAGGCTTCATAGAGCGATCGCCATTTGTGATAAATATTGGGAAGCTCTGGTACTGCTGGCAAACTACCGATAAACTTTACAGGTACTAATTGGTTAGTATCCCAAAACTGAGCAGTAACTACAGCAAACCCTTGCTTAAAGTCACCTCCTAACAAACTGAAAACTAATAATTTGCTCATAGACTAATTTTCGGCTAATTAAACCACAAAATTTTCTATTATTTGCCAATCGTCACCAGAAATTTGGATACTAAAACATTCTCCCACCTCTCCATGAAAACGCGGCAATTGCACGTAGTTATCTTGTCCTCGACTTTGTACTTGATAAATTACTTCGGCTGATTCTGTAAGCAAAGCCAATTTTATATTAGCAGGTAGATAAGTTTCTCCATTAGCAGGATGTAATTGCACGCGAATACTAATTTCTGGGGTTGCTTCTGGTGAGAGAGCAATTAGTAACACCAGTTGTTCAGATTTTAGCTGCATTCCCAAGTCAATTAATTTGGCTCGTTTAACACCAGCACTTGCTAACCCAGAACCACTCCTAAAACTAAAAGCTAAACTTTGAGAATTTGTGCCAAAAAATGCTTCAATGGTTTGCCATGAGCCGTCGTAAATACCTGTCAGCCAATTACTCAGATTAACTTGTTTCCCGGAAAACTGTAACTCTTGTCTTGGTTGTCGCTGTTGATATAAACGCCACCGCCACTGTTGATTTTCTAGTAACGCTCCCCAGGTGATAAATGGTACTGATAATCTAGGAAAAGCTACAGCAGGATTTCCTAAACGCTGGCACAGATTTTCAGCTTGCGTAGCGGATAATTCTCCCAGAGGAGCTATAGCAGTTTTCATCTCTTCGGTGGAGAATTGGTAAGTCATCCAAAAAGCATTGAGGTCTTTAGTTAAATCTTGGGTATCCATACAATAAGTTCTATCTACAGGGTCATAATTAGCCAATGATTTAAGTTCTTGATGGGTTGTATAGCCCCAAAATCTCACGCAGTTATCTTCTGTTTTCACTTGCACTGCTATATAATAGTCTGCTGCCCAGTTGGGAATATCTACCCATTCTTGAGGTACTTCTAACTCACCATCATCTATTGCCTCACTGGGAATTAAGGCCACTCGCTTGTGTCCTAGTAAAACTACAGTACCATTGACAAACTCCCAAAAACCTGAAACGCCAGGTATACATTCCCAGGCAGTAGCTTCAGGAACATAATCTACTTGTATCCAATTTAAAAATACATCTAAGCATATTTGATTAATATAGGCGCGCCAACGACTGCTAGGTGTGCCATAAACTTGGCTGTTTCGCCAACACTGCTCTTGAAGTGCTGGTGAAATTTCTAACTCCCATTCTCTGGGATCGGCAAATACATAACTCATTTTTAATGCTTTTTTATTAAAAGTGATTTTGAAATTAGATTGGGTGATCATTACTTCTGAGCCATTCCTCCAAAAGATTGGTCATATCTTTTATTTGGTTGGAAGTTATAGAAATATTCAATGTCTCCCGACTCCAGTTGATTAAGGCTGCTAACAAGGATTCTCTGGCTTTAATCAAGCGGCGAGAAACCGTAGGTTGGCTAATCTGTAATTTTTTAATAATATCCTGTTGAGTCAGTCCCTGTTGGTAGTAGAGTTTAAGTATTTCTTGGGTTTGGGCATTAGATACCTGTAAAGCTTTTGACAAGACAGATTTCATTTGAGAAAGTTGATTTTGGCGGTTTTGCGCATCCTCTTGGGCTAGGATATCAGCAATTAATGAGTCTGAGGAGGGGTCTGGTAAATCCAAGGTGATGTTAGAGCCATCTTCCGATTTGAGTGCATCTAGAGAATCCACTGGTGGATAGAGATAAGCGCGCAGGTAGGTAGCAGTACGAGTTATAATCTGTTCAATTGTGTTTGCACTGCATTGTGGAATCTGTTGACTTAATTGGTTTAGTCGTTCCCTGTTGTAGAGATTGGCGACATCTTCCCAAAGTTGGCGATTTGGTTCTGGTAATTTACTATTAGCTCCCACCTGGTTTGGGACATAAAGTTCTTTAAAACAACACCAAACTAAACGATGTTGGGCAATTATGGCTGGTGATAATCCAGCTTGTGATAGAGATGCTAATACCTGCTTTTTGCTCACTTTGCGTAACAATGCCCAATTAGTGCAGCTATCCGCTTCCTTGCGTTGCCGTAAAATATCTTTTAGCCGAGTGGGAATTGCTATTTGAGCATAGGCTTGTAAATTACTGCTAATTTCAGGTTTAAAGCCTTTGAGGATATTTTCTACCTCAGCATTTGCCAGCTGGAAGTAGTCAGCTAGACTATATTGATTGATGGCAAATTTAGCAACAGTCTTGTGAGCCGCCCAATAACATTGTTCTTGTAAATAAGCAGACAAGTGCCTCTTGGCAAGAATATGGGATTGGTTCTGCCAGTGTTTGTGCCAATAAATTGCCCAAAAGTTTTTGGCATTCGATGCTTCTGGGGTTTCATTTAAGCATTTTTTGATGCTACGCTCCAAGTTGGGATCTGTTAACCATTTGTGGAATCTACCTGCATCCAACTGGGCGAATGTTGAGAATAATTCCGTAATATCTTGGCGATAACGCATATACTCATTAAAAATAAACTTTTTTTAGCGAAAAAATGTTGATTTTATGAAAATTTGGCAACTTATACTAGTTTATCTGAATCAGGAGATCCGCGCAAGCTGTCATACTTGTGTATTTAGCAACACAACATACACCAAGAAAATGGTAATCCAAAAGCAATTGAGGAAGTACGGGGAAGGGAATATTATCGTTTTTGCGCAACTAAGCAAAGTATTTACCAGCAACTCAATCACACAGTCGCTTAAGTCGCTTGATTCGCCTTTTAGTCATAGTTCGTGGACGTTTTTAGTCAAAATATCTATTTTTAGGCTAAGAGGATGTTTGATAAGTTTTCAACAGGTAATTTTGATCTTAGGGAACAGGGAACAGGGAACAGGGAACAGGGAACACCGAAGGATTAGGGAACACACAAACAACAATCAAATCCAGTCCCCTCTCCTTACAAGGGGAGGGTTAGGGTGGGGTAAAACAATATTTGATACACTAATCATGACTTGACAAACATCCTCTTAGCTGTACCACTGTGCTCAACAACATTCTCATAACATGATGTATCAATGCCGAAAAAAGCTAAAAATGTCTTGGTATATCCTAAGTATTTTTGTTTTAATAAATAGTATTAATAATCATCCTTCATTGGCTCAAACTGTTGAAAATACACAAATATCAAATGGTAATTTCAGCCGATCGCAACAATTACCGCCCCCCCAAGATATTCAACCCCCCGCCCCATCTCCCCTAGAAACACCCCAACCACTCCAACCATTACCACCACCAGCAGAACTACTCCCACCCTCTTTTCCAGATACCCAATCTCAGCCACCTACACTAGAGGATGTTCCGCAAACTATTACGGTTCAAAAGTTTGATGTAGTGGGTAGTACAGTATTTAGCCCAGAAGAGTTAGCCAAGGTTACCGCTGAATTTACTAATAGACCAATTACTTTAACTGAACTGTTTCAAGCTCGCGACCAAATCACTGAATTATATCTTAACCAGGGTTACATTACTTCCGGTGCATATATTCCACCGCAAGCAATTAATTCGGGTGTGATTAAAATTCAGGTGCTTGAAGGTAAATTAGAAGATATCCAAATTAGTGGTACGCGCCGACTCAACCCCAATTATGTCCGTAGTCGTTTAGCATTAGCGACATCAGCACCCCTAAATCGAGATAAGTTACTAGAAGCACTACAACTACTGCAACTTAATCCTTTGATTGAAAACTTGTCCGCTGAATTGTCAGCAGGACTAAGTCCAGGCACAAATTTGTTAGAAGTACAAGTGAGGGAAGCAAAATCTTTTAGTAGCGAAGTAGCCTTAGATAATGGTCGATCTCCGAGTGTGGGTAGTTTTCGCCGTCGCCTTCAACTCAAAGAAGCTAACTTACTGGGTGTGGGAGATAGTTTGAGTTTAGCTTATGCTAATAACGATGGTAGCAACAGTTTTGATAGTAGCTACACCTTACCTCTCAATCCCCGCAATGCTACAATCAGCTTTAATTTCGGCACATCATCTAGTAATGTGATTGAAGAACCATTTAATATTCTTGATATTCAATCTTCATCTGGTTACTATGAGGTGACTGTTCGTCAACCCCTCATACAAACCCAGGGGGGGGAGTTAGCTTTGGGATTGACGGCTTCACGGCGAGAAAGTGAAGCTACTTATATTGAGGGAGAACGTTTACCTTTTCCTTCCTTGGGTGCTGATGACCAGGGGCGCACACGCATATCTGCGTTACGGTTTTTTCAAGAATGGACAACTCGTAATAGCCGCCAAGTGATTGCGGTGCGATCGCAATTTAATCTGGGTATAGGCGCGTTTAATGCTACTATTAATAGTGATGCTCCTGATAGTCGGTTTTTTTCCTGGCAAGGACAAGCCCAATGGGCGCGCCTGTTAGCACCAGAGACTTTATTGATTGTGCGTGCTAATACTCAAATAGCATCTATAAGCTTGCTACCTTTAGAACAGTTTGGTATAGGTGGTATAGATAGTGTGCGGGGTTATCGCCAAGATTTTCTGTTAGCAGATAATGGTGCTGTAGTTGGGGCGGAAGTCCAAATCCCAGTGGTGCGGTTATCCCAGTCAAGAGGAGTATTGCAGGTGATACCTTTTATTGATTTTGGGGTAGGTTGGAATAATTCTGGCAGGAATCCTGACTCTAACACATTAGCAGCCGTGGGTTTAGGTTGGCGCTGGTCACAAGGCGATCGCTTCACTGCACGTCTTGACTGGGGTATTCCTCTTGTATCTGTTGACTCCCCAGACAGAACATGGCAAGAGAACGGATTATATTTTTCTGTATTTTATCATCCTTTCTAATTTTTACTATTCCAGGACTTACGCAACTGGCACAAATAGGGAGCGGAGGGAGCCGCGCCACGGGACAATTTCAATTAAACCAAGCACATAGGAATACTTGGGCGTTTGAGTTGCTGTATTAAATAATTAGACAGCAAATTATGCTTGATTTG
>NZ_JAQMUH010000042.1:0-19649 GCF_028331025.1 Anabaenopsis arnoldii
AAGGCTTACCGTATAAGGGAAATAATGTTGGTTATTGAAGAAAATGCCTGAATATTCCTTCTTAATCTCTGTTCCCTGTTCCCTGTTCCCTGTTCCCTCGAACCAGTTGTTAAATTAGCATAACAAGTACGGTAGAGCCAAATTTTTTTCGTAATTCCCGGGTTCCAACTTTTCTTTCTGAATAAGCACGAGATGATGCTGTCCTAACACTTTTAGCCATTATTATCATCCCAGATTTGGCTCAAGTTACCAATAAAGGGAATAGCGCCATATTTACCTTTAATGTAGTCACTTTCAAATGAAGCGTCATTCCTAATTTTATATTCCACTAGGGAATATAAATCTGTAGCGCCATATTTATTTTTTTCTGTAAACCAAATTTGATCCCTACGAAATAGTTTGTTATTCAGAAGGTTGGTATTATGAGTCATAAATATCAATTGTGCATTCTTATAATTGCTTGCTTGAGAGTTAAACATTTCCACAATTGCTTTACTCATCAAAGGATGAAGTCTTGCATCAAATTCATCAAATATTAAAGTATTACCTTTTTTAAGGGTATGTATTAAAGGTCCCGCTATAGAAAATATTTTTTTCGTTCCTTCCGATTCTTGATTGTCTAAATCAAATGACTCCAGAGATATAAAATTACCTTGATGATCAAATTTTTGATGGATGGTCATTATAGTTCGTGATGTTGCTTTTACAGTTGCGCTCTTAACTTCTTTTAATAGTTCTTCTGGTATTAACAAAGGGTTAAGTGTAACCTCTCTTTCTGTGACCCTGATGTCTCTGATACCTAAATCTAGATTTTTGATTAATTGAATGATTTCTTCTCTATTATCATGACCCGGTTCTAAAAACTTAACTGTGTAACTTAAATAACTATTTAACCCGGAAATTATTTGTATTTTTGTGGTGAGCCAATCTAGTATTTTCTTAGCTATTTCAACATTAAATTGAGCAGCTACTGATATAAATAGTGCATTTTCTCTAGTTTTTGATTGAATGTCTTCTCCTTGAAAATTCTTAGATATATTGAAGTGTTGATCCTTGCGTTCAAAAAGCCGAGTCTGTCTTTTTTTATGCACATAAAATAACCATTCTGAAACAATATTTTTTTGAGTTGCTTCAAAACCATATCGATATGTTTTATTATCTAAAATAAATACAATTTCAAATAAAGATGGTTGGGTTTCAGTTTCGGTGCTAAGTGCAAATGGTTCCACATTTATTGGTTCCGTACTCTGAGTTTCTTTAGAGGAGTTAATCATAAACCATTTCATAAAGTTGATGGCTTTTGCTAGATTACTTTTACCGCTAGCATTAGCACCATAAATGGCAGCACTTTTAAGTAATGTCAGTTGATCATCGACAACAAAAGTATTGTGTTCATCAGTTTTTGTGTCTTTGGCGACAATATTAGCCGCTTTCATGCTAAAGGTAACTTTATCTTTGAATGATCTGTAATTACCAATACTAAACTCTATGAGCATAGTCAATTTTTAGGGCTAAAGGACATATAGCCTTTTTCAGGCTCATGAAGTACACACCAATTCCCTATTCCCTGTTCCCTGTTCCCTGTTCCCTGTTCCCTCAAACTAAAAAAAATTGTACCTCACGAGCATGGTAAATGCTATATTTGTGATTTTTTCACAAATATCTAGTTTAAGCATAACGGTGATTGAGGCGAGGGAGTATAAATACTCTGGTGCAAGTCAGCATGAATAAATTGATGTGAAAGTACCTCTAGATTACAATGAGTGACGGGAGCGTAATCACCCAGAGAAATGAGATGAATGCTGACGAGTTGTTCCAAGAGGGATTCAATAAACATTTGCAAGGTGACTATCTAGAAGCCATAGCAGATTATACTCAAGTTATTGCGACTCAGCCAGGCCAGGCCGAGGCGTACTATAATAGGGGTCTGATTCTCAGCAGTCAACTCAAAGATTATTATGGGGCGATCGCCGACTTTAATCAAGTTATAGAAGTCAATCCCACTCTGTCCGGTGCATATTACAATCGTGGTAATGCCCTTTACTTCTTAGGGGATTATGAGGGTGCTATTGCCGATTTTGAGCAAGCTATAGAAATTGAGCCAGATATTGCTGAGTCATACCACGGTCGGGGTAATGCCTACCTTGGGTTACAGAATTATAACCAAGCGATCGCGGATTATCAACAAGCGATAGAAAAAAATCCTGACTTAGCTACTGATATCCACTTTGATGTTGCTAAGGCTTTACATAATCGGGGTGTAGAGCGTTGTCATCGCAGTGATTATCAAGGAGCGCTTGCGGATTTGCAGCAAGCTTTACAATGGTATCCTGATTTTGCTGCCGCTCACATCGCTAGAGGTAATATCTACTATATTTTAGGGAAGTATGCTGAAGCGATCGCCGACCATGAACGGGCTTTACAAATAGATGCCAATTTGGCTGTAGCTTATCATAATCGAGGTAATGCCCGCTATGCCCTGGGAGAAAATCAGGCCGCGATAGAGGATTACAATCGGGCTTTGAAAATTGACTCTGGCTTTGCTGAAGCTTACTACAATCGGGGTCTTGTTTATTCTCGCCTGGAAGATTTTACGCAAGCAATTGCTGACTTTAACCAAGCACTGAAGTTGAACCCTGATGATGTGCAAGCATACACTGAACTGGGTCTGATTAGAGAAACTTTAAGAGATTATCACCAAGCCCTGGAGGACTATAGCCAAGCACTGCAAAAAAACCCGACTCTAGCTTTAGTATACGGTTTGCGCGCGAATGTACGTCGCCTTGTGGGAGATTTTCAAGGAGCAGTTGATGATAGTAATCGACTTATACAACTTGAGCCGCATTTGGCTACAGGGTACTACCATCGTGCTACAACTTTGTCTAGTTGGGGAGATTATCAAGGGGCTATTGATGATTATACCACGGCATTAAAGATTACTCCTGATTTAGTTGCAGCTTATTATGGTCGAGGTATTGCTCACCATAATTTGGAATATTTCTTCGCCGCAGTTGCAGATAATACTCAAGCCATAGAGTTACTTCCTAACTTTTCCCAAGCTTACTGTAATCGGGGTAATGCTTATCGTCTTTTAGGCGAGGAAGATAAGGCCATAGCAGATTATAATCAAGCATTAGAAATCAATCCCGATTTGATAGAAGCTTACTACAATCGAGCCTCTGTGTGTTACAAGCTCCAAGACTATGAGAGTGCAGTTGCAGACTACACCAATAGCTTGCGTGGCGCAGCCATAGCACTCAAAAGGGAGCCTCTATCTGCTTTTTACCGCGATCTGCTTGCACATGCGCTTCGCTATCGCGCCAATGCTCGCTATGCTCTGGAGGACTATCAAGGAGCAATAGAAGATTATAGTCAAGTTATTTCTATGGAGTCTAGTATAGTGGAAGACTGGTACAATCGGGGTCGCGCCCTTTCTATGTTGGGAGACCTAACCGCTGGGTTGGCTGATTTAAACCAAGCTTTACAACGTCAACCTTATTGGGCTTCAGCTTATATGCTCAGAGCTGATATCCGCCGTCGTCTACAAGACTATGAAGGTGCAATTGGGGATTTTCAAAAATGTGCTGATATCTATTATCAAGAAGGAAATATGGAGTATTATCAACCAATTCTCGAAGCGATCGCAAAGCTTGAGCGTCTCTAATCTTAGTATAAAACGTCTATGCAGCACCTCCACATTTTTGTTACCAGATATTTAGAAAATAACTGTATGAAATTGTATAGTTTTATGTTTCTTTTTATCAAATTATGTTAATGTGACCTGTAATACTGTTGCCTAAACAATAATTTTGCTAGAGTATATTCAAGGCTTTGTGGAATCTTCTCTTCGTAAACTTCCTGTGCTTGTAGAAATTACGATTAACTTACCGAACTAAGATTATGTACCGCCTCACCTATCGCTTGTTTGTAGGTTTGAAGGCTGCTATGTTCTCTCTGCCTATTTCCCTAGGAAACAATAGTACTAAACACCTACCTGAGTGTAACTTTATGATGTATGACACTGGACTTAACTTCGACCGTGGATCTGGACGCATTGCCACGGGTTACTAAATCCGCCTTCATTAAATGAAGTATTGCCTCATTTGAGTGATTACTGAAATATTCATGGAGGAAATTCAGACGTAGATAGCTTGGGTAGCGAACCTGTCGCCAATCCTTTATCCTGGATATTATACCATAATCCAGAACTTGGCCAAGCTATCGCCATAAAATACTATTACCCCCAGGTCATTTAGTTGATGACCTGTTATTTTCTCTTAAATTTCTGTGAATAGACACCAAAGCCCAAACAATATATTATAAAATTTATACAGTTGAATATTAAAAATATTCTGGATATTTAGCAAAAAAAAGCATCATTTAACAAAATGGCTCAAGAAATAGAGCGTAAATATTTGCTCCAAGGGGATAGTTGGCGCGAATTATGCATAGGAAGTGTATATTGTCAAGGATATATTCCGACGAAAAATCAAGTGACTGTACGTGTGCGTATAGTAGGACAACAAGGTTATTTAACGATTAAAGGACCTAGTGTTGAATGCTCAAGGTTAGAGTTTGAGTATCCCATCCCTGTGGAAGATGCTCAAGAAATGCTCAATACATTGTGTGAACAGCCTTGGATTGAAAAGATTAGATACAAAGTAGAATGGGGAGGGTTAACATGGGAAATAGACGAGTTTGATGGTTTAAACAAGGGGCTAATCCTAGCAGAAGTTGAACTCAATGATGCCAATCAAGAAATTGAACTACCGCCTTGGATTGGGGAAGAAGTATCTCACGATCACAGATATTTTAACAGCTATTTGGTCAAACACCCATTTTCACAATGGTTGAGATAGCTTCGCAGTGGGTGTCACTGACGGAATAAATGTTACTAATTATATCAATAATCTCCAAGTTTGTTTAGCCGGATGTTTTGAAGAAAATATGGTTTTTGCATATACCCAAGCCCTGGTGACTATAGCATCTGTTAACTGGGAAAAATTAGTTAATTTCTATACTCAGCTACTTGAGGAACAACCATCTTCTCTCATCCCCAGTGTCTATGCAGAGTTTCAACTTCCGGGTTTAAGATTGGGTATTTTTCAACCTGACAAGAACCACACATGGGAATTTGCCACCTCAGCTAAGAGTAAGATCAGTTTATGTTTAGAAGTGAGTAATTTAGAAGCAGCGATCGCTCACCTGACAAACTTAGGCTACCCACCCCCCGGTAAAATCTCCACACCTTCCCATGGGAGAGAAATTTATGCTTATGACCCCGATGGCAACCGCTTAATTTTACATCAAAAATACACCTGATCCATCGCTTTTGTACAAAAGAGTGCTATAATCACTACCTATTGGCCATTAATTATGTCTTTAACTCAAAACTATAAATTAAACCTGATCCAATGGTATCCAGGTCATATTGCTAAGGCGGAAAAGCAGCTCAAAGAACAGCTGACCCGGGTAGATGTGGTGTTGGAAGTACGAGACGCGCGGATTCCTTTAGCAACACACCACCCCCAAATAGATGAATGGGTGGGGGATAAGGCGCGGATATTGGTATTAAACCGATTAGATATGATTTCCCCCCAAGTGCGATCGCTTTGGGTAGATTGGTTTAAACATCAAGGTCAAGTTGCCTATTTTACCAATGCTAAACAAGGTCAAGGTGTGGTGGCGATCGCCAAGGCCGCCCAAGCAGCAGGGGTAAAACTCAATCAAAGAAGACGCGATCGCGGGATGTTACCTCGTCCAGTGCGCGCAGTAGTGATTGGATTTCCCAACGTCGGGAAATCAGCCTTAATTAACCGTCTTTTAGGAAAGCGAGTGGTAGAAAGTGCTGCGCGTCCAGGGGTGACTCGCTCCTTACGCTGGGTGAGAATTTCTGAACACTTAGAATTACTAGATGCTCCTGGGGTTATTCCCTTAAAAATGGGAAATCAAGAAGCGGCCGCCAAGTTAGCAATTTGTGATGACATTGGTCAAGCATCTTATGATAATCAACTAGTAGCATCTACTTTGATCGACTTACTCAACCAACTGCAAGAGACAGCAGGAAACTTATTACCACCGTCACCCTTATATACCCGCTACCAACTTGACCCGGTGCTGTACACAGGCGAAAGCTATTTACACGCCTTAGCAGAACATCGCTATCAAGGGGACGTAGAACGCACAGCCAGACATCTGTTAACAGATTTTCGTAAGGGCTTATTAGGTACAATCCCCTTAGAATTACCACGTAAGTAACATGGTAAAACTCTTGTGATGCGGGCATCTTGCCCGCTACTATTGTACCTCACAAGAGATGAATATGCTGTAGTGAGTTGTGCGCCGGAGCCTCCCCAGGCGATCACCGTTTTAAGCCAGGCGTTTAGCTTCCACAGTTAGCGGTAAACTAGCCGCATCTGGTAATTGAGCAAATTCTAATTCCCAGCCATTGGCTAAAGTGAGAACTATCCCATCATTACCATCTGTTTGTTTAACTACTTCTTCCTCAAGGTCTTTTTTAGCAACGTAAGCAACTAAATGGCCTGCATCGTTCATCCGTAGCATTACTTTCATGAGTTCTCCTCAACCGATTCTAGTTCTCTTTTCCGACAACCGACAACGAACCCTGTCTCTAGAAAATGCACCGCATAAATATAGGAAGTTTGTAGATAAGTACCTATACTCGCTATGTAGCCAATATCCCCTATATTACCTAAAACAGCCCCGATTTCTTGACCGGGAAATGTACCATCGTTTTTGATTAGTTTACGAAGTCTGACTTTTTGACCGATTTCAAAAACAGGCGGTAAGTTTAGTTCTAATTCATCACGTTGCATGAGAGTACCTCTGTTCTCTTACCAAGCTCAAAAGTTCTTCTACAGTCAGATTGCGTTTTTGCTTAATTGACTGCTGGCGAACTGCATCCAATACAGACTGGGTTTCCTCCGGGTCAAGAAAAATGTCGTTTTGCTGTAACAAACTATTAATGTGATGTCTACCAGAATGCTTACCCACTACCAAACGCCTTTCCCAACCTACCTCTTCCGGTGCGAATGGTTCGTAGGTGAGGGGGTTTTGCAATACGCCGTGAGCATGAATTCCCGACTCATGAGCGAAGGTATTTTCGCCCACAATTGCTTTCCAGGGTGGAACATGAGAATTGGATGCTGAAGCAACCAGTTGTGATAGTTCCAACAAACGGCGAGTATCAACACCCAAATTAATGCCGTAAATGCGTTTAATGGACATGACCACTTCTTCTAAAGCTGCATTTCCCGCCCTTTCCCCTACGCCGTTAACTGTGGTATTTACAGATGTAGCTCCAGCTTTGATACCAGCTAGGGCGTTAGCAGTGGCCAAGCCAAAATCATTATGAGTGTGAATTTCTACAGGAATGGACAAAGCCGAAACCAATTGTTTAACTTTGGCGTAGGTGCTGAAGGGGTCGAGAACGCCCACAGTATCGCAGAAGCGAAAACGTGACGCGCCCCATTCTTGGGCATTAAGTGCTACATCTAACAGGAAGTTGGGGTCAGCTCTAGAAGAATCTTCACCGCCTACTGCTACCCAAAGACCTTTATCTACTGCAAAGCTGATACAGTCTTTGAGTTTTTGTAAACTTACCCGCCATTGACCATGAAATTTAGCAGCGATTTGGATTCCAGAAACCGGAATAGCAATATGTACTCGCTGTAAACCACAGGTCATGGAGGCTTTGATATCTGAAATTACAGCCCGGTTCCAGCCCAGAAGCTTGGCTTGCAAACCTAACTGGGAAATTGCTATAATGGCGTGTGTCTCTGCATCTCCCATGGCTGGAATTCCCACTTCTAACTCGGGAATACCAATAGCGTCCAGAAATTTGGCGATCGCGACTTTTTCTTCAAAAGTGAAAGCAACACCTGCTGCTTGTTCACCATCACGTAATGTAGTGTCATTAATTAAGATTTCATTCATCTCAAACATCCCTCTTAGGAACCATTCTTAATATTCCTTGTGTTTTGGCAGCTTATTTCCCTGAAAAGTTTAGTAAATGCCTAATGCAAATGCTGATACCCGGCGTGGCGTAACCATAGGATGAATGGTAAATGCTATAAACTCTCAGATTTAATATTTCATCTTCATGATTATTAAATCATAACTAAATTAACACATCATATCTGTATGACATAAAACCAAATATAGGTATATTTTAGAATTATTTTCACTATTGCTAAATCATCTATTTTGTAATAGCGATTAATTTATAGTCATCCTATTTGACTTGAGAAATTATCAGTGAGGAAAGGGAACAGGGAACAGAAATTGTTCATGAATCATTTAGGATTGCTTTATTTAACTATTAGTAAATTAGAGCATAAAGCTGAGAAAAATAATCATTTGGTCAGTTAGCTGAGGTCAACCGATGAAAATTAGACATGACATCTGTTAACGATGGTTATCTAGCCAATCTAGAATCTGCTCTAATTGCTCTAAGTTAACCAGTCCATATTGCCACAGGAGCATTGGTAACGGACCATTATCAAACTGACGGTGGCGTAAGGCTACAGCAATATCTGCATTTGTCAGTTCTATCTCCTGATGTAAAAAGTTGATGAATTTTCTTTCACTGTTACAGGTAGTCATAACTTGATAGGAAAATGAACAAATAAGAGAGGACATTTAGGAGTTGTCTGCATCCGAGCAACGTTCTAGCCAATCTACTAATTCCTGGCGAGAAGCGAGAAATTGCATCAGGATACTGCGAATCAGGATGGCTTCTAGCACGTTATTGACTTGGACTGTTAAGGAACCATCACTGTGACAACAGCAGGGAATCATTAATTCTTGCAAACGTTGAGCAATGGTCCAGCGAATTGACAAGAGCTTTCCGCGCATCCCAAAAACAGCGCTTGGTCCATCGCATAAGGAAATCTGCAAAACTTGCTCGTCTGGGAAATCAGAACTATGAGGTGTAAACATGATGAATAAGTTGTCAATAGTTCCTCGTCCTGGGTTTACATCAAAAAGCCTTGTGCTATTTTCTGCTTATATCAGGTGACTCCCAACAGGACAATACAACCAATGCTGATTGGATTTATTGGATTAATTACATTTGTACTCAAGTATCTTCAAGGGTGATTTCAGGGAAATTTAAAATTTTCCTGGGGGTAGGGTACTAGTATTGAATAATGGGGGTTCTAGTTTTTTGAGGTGAGGGGGTTCAGCATTTTTCTACTCAATACAAAATACTTCACCTGTAAGAGTTTGCAGCGAATTAGGCAAGTTATTTTGCAATTTATTAAGTTGTACTCACTGGCACGTCAAGATGAGGTAAACAGGATGATAAGTCATATATCTGTATAGCCAGCTACGATTCCTATTCTAGGATTTCGCCAGGGAAAAAACAGGTTTCTTTATTTTGTTTTAGGTTTTTTTGTCTGTGTATATGTATACGTTTCTTAATATAAACTTTGTCAAACTTTACTTATCTGCAGAAGACACTCAGGGGAATGCTAGAGTGTAATTTATTTACGCAAGTTTACTTGTGCTAATACACCGATAGTGTGCATTGCCAAATTCCATGAAACAGCAGAAAAATCTATTCAGCCATCTCACCGCCATTGAAAGAACTTCCTTATCATTTCCGGCAGAGTTTTTATTAAATCAAAACCTGTTAAAAGGCCAAATATTAGATTTTGGTTGCGGTTTTGGCAATGATGTCAAGATGATCAGTCAAAAAGGCTTTGATATTACAGGCTATGACCCTCATTATTTTCCCCAATATCCTCAAGTCAAGTTTGACACAATAATTTGTTTTTATGTTTTAAATGTTGTGTTCCCTGAAGAACAAGCTAATATCCTCATGGAAGTATCTCATCTGTTAAAACCAGGAGGTAAAGCTTATTATGCCGTGAGGAGAGATATCAAAAGGGAAGGATTTAGAGAACATTATGTCCACAAAAAGCCTACATATCAATGTTTAGCTAGACTTCCCTTTAACTCATTGTACTCAGATGAAATGCGCGAAATATATGAATATGTTCATTATAATCAACAGCGAAATTCTACCAATTATTGTATATTTTGTAATCCTCACAAACATCTCAGATTAGTGACAGAATCAGCGACCGCCTATGCTATGTTTGATGGTTATCCCATCAGTAAAGGTCACACTTTAGTTATTCCTAAACGTCATATTAGTAATTATTTTGACTTACCACTCAAAGAACAGTCTGCTTGCTGGTTGATGGTGAATAAAGTCCAGGAAATTCTCAAAACAGAATTTGCGCCTGATGGTTTTAATGTCGGTATGAACGTCAATAGAGCGGGGGGTCAAAATATTATGCACGCCAGTATTCATGTTATCCCTCGTTACAAAGGTGATGCTGTTGGTAAAAGTGGTATCAGAAAAGTGATCCCTCGGACATGAGAAATTGCCGCGACCAATTCCTGAACTGACATATCGACATACAGACGGGGGTAAGAGGATGTTTGTCAAGTCGTGATTAGTGTATCAACTATTGTTTGACCCCACCCTCACCTTTCCCTTGATAAGGGAAAGGGGACTTTATTTTATTGTTTCGGCGTGTTCGGTGTGTTCCCCATTCCCTGTTCCCCATTCCCTGTTCCCCATTCCCTGTTCCCTGTTCCCTGTTCCCTAAGATAAAAATTACCTGTTGAAAACTTATAAAACATCCTCTAAGATATCCACCCCAGAAGATTTATGTTGGTTTGATTTGCTGGAAACCTGTTGTATGATTCAAGCTACTTTTCACGGGATAAGTTTACCATCTCTAAACTTGTTGGAATTAAGATTTCTCAAACCTCTTGAGCATTTTTTAGGTATTTTTATCATGAGAAAATTAAATAAATATAAAAGGCAACTTTTACCCCAGAAAAAATGATATGTTAGATACATAATTAAACTGTCGCCATTTCTCAATTTTGACTTTGCAAAATCCTCAACTTCTGCCTATTTAGGGATATATGCTCACTATGAACTTATCATTTTTGCTTATAGCCATTAATTCTCAATAGCTGTATGATCAGAGTTAATGTAGTTGTTTGTTGAGTGTTGATTATGCAATGTATCCAGAGTTTTCAGATATTCCATCATTCTCAAAAGCACCTGATTAACAGCGGTTGTGCCAGGGAAAATTAAGAGTTTAAGTTTTATTTTTTCTCAACAAACCGCCTGATTTAGCCAGGTGCTAGGACTTGAGGTTAATTGTCAGTAAAAATTAAATAAAGATGAACTGCATTTTTACGTCAAAAAAAATGATAGGTTAGATACAGAATGGAATTTCCCATGTATTTGGAGTGGTACGACATAAACCTGCTCTGTGTTTTTCACCCATTGAGCCGCTATTCCTGGTAATGAGAAATAGGACTTAATGCGGTTTTGAGTACAGATTTATGTACCTGAAAGTCGATAAATAATAGGCTAAAACCCTAACTATAAATGGGTTTGAACTGAGTACTAAGAAATCCTGAACCCCTATTTATAAATTCTCGTACCCCAATTGAAAAATACTAGAACCCCTAACCGAAAAAAAAATTATTAATCTTTGTAAAACCCACACAGTCGGGGTGGTAAAATTTGAGTACAAGGGTAATAAATCCAATAAATTCTATCCTCCATAGGCTCGGCAAGTATTTGAGAAGTACTGCTATAAATCTTATATCGCCAATCACTCAACGCCCTAAACACAAGGAACAGCGAAGAGTGAGTGGAGGGATGAGATAGCACCATGCCTTTGTGAAGAGAAGTCGCGGCTGTACTCAATAACTTCGACCCCAGATCAAAAAGTTGACACACACCAGCCACACCTCAGTCAATAGTTATCAAACTGTTAACTGCAGTGAAGAGAAGACGCGACTTCATTTCCTAGGTAAAGACAGTAGCAACGGCATCTCCCACTGTGGCCTTTAGCCCACTGAACCCTTGCGAAATTCAATGACACTACCGTCTAGCGGACTCCTCACCTCCGAGCATCAGGAACCAGCATCAAACCCAGCAAAATCAGGTGGTTGTGGATGCGACAGCAGCACCACCGGAGAAATGGATCAAAAGCTTCAAGAACGTATCGCCAAACATCCCTGTTATAGCGAAGACGCTCATCACCACTACGCCAGAATGCACGTTGCAGTTGCACCAGCCTGTAATATTCAATGCAACTATTGTAACCGTAAATACGATTGTGCTAACGAAAGTCGTCCTGGAGTAGTGAGCGAACTGCTGACACCAGAAGAAGCTGCACACAAGGCTTTGGTAATTGCAGGTAAAATTCCCCAAATGACAGTGGTGGGAATTGCCGGACCTGGTGACCCATTGGCGAATCCTGAAAAGACTTTCCGTACATTTGAATTGATTGCAGACAAGGCACCAGATATTAAGCTTTGCCTTTCAACTAATGGTTTAATGTTACCAGAATACATTGACCGCATCAAACAACTAAATATAGATCACGTTACTATTACCCTGAATACCATAGACCCAGAAATCGGCGCTCAGATTTATTCTTGGGTTCACTACAAGCGCAAGCGTTATAGAGGTGTTGAAGGTGCTAAAATTCTGCTAGAGAAGCAGATGGAAGGATTACAAGCACTCAAAGAGGCTGATATTTTGTGCAAAGTTAACTCCGTGATGATTCCGGGGATTAATGATCAGCACCTGATCGAAGTCAATAAAATGATTCGTGAAAATGGTGCATTCTTGCACAACATTATGCCTTTGATTTCAGCACCGGAACATGGTACACATTTTGGCTTAACAGGTCAACGTGGCCCTACACCTAAGGAAGTGAAGGCACTACAAGACAATTGCGCCGGTAATATGAAAATGATGCGCCATTGTCGTCAATGCCGAGCCGATGCGGTAGGATTATTAGGAGAAGACCGCAGCCAGGAATTTACTAAGGATAAGTTCTTGGAAATGTCCCCAGAATATGACCTGGAACAACGGACTGTTGTTCATGAAGGGATTGAGAAGTTTAAACAAGAACTAAAAATAGCCAAGGAAAAGGCGCAGAAGGGCAAGAAATTTGCCAATAATCCTAAAATCTTGGTTGCAGTAGCCACCAAGGGCGGTGGGTTGGTTAACCAACACTTCGGTCATGCGAAGGAATTCCAGATTTATGAGGTGGATGGTAATCAAGTTAGCTTTGTTGGTCATCGTAAAATTGACCAATATTGTCAAGGTGGATTTGGAGAAGAAGCCACTTTTGAGCATATTATGGCAGCGATCGCAGATTGCAAAGCAATTTTAGTCTCTAAGATTGGTAACTGTCCTCAAGAGAAATTGCAAGCAGCGGGAATACAGACTGTTGAAGCTTACGACGTGATTTCAAAAGTTGCTTTGGAATTTTACGAGCAATATATCCAGGAATTAGCCAATCAGGATTAGGGAGTAGGGAATAGGGGAGATATTTCCCCATACCCAGTACCCCATACTCAGTAATCACAAAGGAGAATAATCATGGCTTATCAAATCACTAGCCAATGTATTTCCTGTAATCGTTGTCTGTCTGTATGTCCCAATGACGCAGTTAAAGTAATTGACGGTCATCATGTAATTGATGCTGCACTTTGCACAAACTGCGCCGGTAGTATTTACTCTGTCCCTCAGTGTCAAGCTATTTGTCCTACTTCTAATGGTTGTGTAAAACAACCCCACGATTATTGGGAAAGTTGGTTTGCTAATTACAATCGCTCTTTAGCAAAATTAACCAAAAAACAAGATTATTGGGAGCGTTGGTTTAATTATTACTCCCAAAAATTCTCCGAGCAATTATCTCGACATCAGAGCGAAGTAGTAGGTGTATCAGGATGAGCATCATTTATCTAGACAATAATGCTACAACAAAAGTAGACCCGGAAGTTTTAGAGGTGATGTTGCCTTATCTACGGGACTACTACGGTAATCCTTCTAGTATGCACACCTTTGGTGGACAACTGGGCAAAGCTGTGAAAACAGCACGCCAACAACTAGCCGCCCTGATTGGTGCTGATGAGTCGGAAATTGTCTACACTAGTTGTGGTACAGAGGGAGATAACGCCGCCATTCGGGCTGCATTGTTAGCACAACCCCAAAAGCGACATATCATTACTACCCAGGTTGAACACCCAGCAGTTTTGAATGTCTGCAAACAACTGGAAACTCAAGGTTATACTGTTACCTATCTTTCGGTAAATCCTCAGGGACAGTTAGATTTAGATGAGTTAGAAGCTTCTCTGACTGGGAACACCGCCTTGGTAACAATTATGTATGCCAATAATGAAACAGGTACGGTGTTTCCTATTGAGCAAATTGGGTTAAGAGTCAAACAGTCTGGCGCTATCTTTCATGTGGATGCGGTGCAAGCTGTGGGCAAAATTCCCATGAACATGAAGACTAGTACCATAGATATGTTAACTCTGTCTGCTCACAAGATCCATGCTCCTAAGGGAATTGGGGCTTTGTATGTCCGGCGCGGTGTGCGGTTCCGTCCTTTGCTGATTGGTGGACACCAAGAACGTGGCCGTCGGGCGGGAACAGAAAACGTTCCGGGTATTATTGCTTTAGGTAAAGCCGCAGAGTTAGAATTATTACATTTAGAAGAGGCTACCGCCAGAGAAAGAAAATTGCGCGATCGCTTAGAGCAAACCTTACTGGCCAAAATCCCTGACTGTGAAGTCAATGGGGATGTAACGCAGAGATTACCTAACACCACTAATATTGGTTTCAAATATATTGAAGGTGAAGCAATTCTGCTCTCCCTCAACAAGCATGGTATCTGTGCTTCCTCTGGTTCTGCTTGTACTTCTGGGTCTTTAGAACCTTCCCACGTTTTGCGGGCAATGGGTTTACCCTATACTACTTTACATGGCTCTATTCGTTTTAGTCTGTCTCGCTACACTACAGAGTCTGAAATTGACAGGGTTATAGAGGTAATGCCTGATATTGTCCAACGTTTACGGGCTATGTCCCCTTTCCAGAATGATAATGCCGGTTGGCTGCAAGAACAAGCACTCATTCATAGCTAGGGACTGCTGGGTATGGGGTATGTAGAATTTTTTCTCATCCCTAGTTCCTAGTCCCTCATCTAAAATCCAAAATCTCAAATCCAAAATTGACCATGTGGGACTACACAGATAAAGTATTAGACTTGTTTTACAATCCCAAAAATCAGGGAGCTATTGAAGAAACCAGCGAACCTGGTGTTAAGGTGGCCACCGGTGAGGTTGGGAGTATTGCTTGTGGTGATGCTCTGCGACTACACCTCAAAGTTGAGGTCGAATCTGATAAAATATTAGATGCTCGCTTTCAAACCTTTGGCTGTACTAGTGCGATCGCATCTTCGAGTGCTTTAACTGAAATGGTCAAGGGTTTAACCCTCGATGAAGCTTTGAAAATCTCTAATAAAGAGATTGCAGATTACCTCGGTGGCTTACCAGAAGCCAAGATGCACTGTTCTGTCATGGGACAAGAAGCTTTAGAAGCGGCTATTTATAATTATCGAGGTATAGCCCTCCCTACCCATGATGACGATGAAGAAGGTGCATTGATTTGTAGCTGCTTTGGTATTACTGAAGCCAAAATTCGCCGTGTGATTGTAGAAAATCATCTTACGGAAGCCGAACAAGTAACAAATTATGTAAAAGCTGGTGGCGGATGCGGTTCCTGTTTAGCGAATATTGATGATATTATAAGAGATGTAAAGGAAGAAGCCGCTTTAACCGCTGACAGTAAGCATAAAGTCGCAGTTGCTAACTCTCCCCAGCCATCATCAAAACCTTTAACCAATGTGCAAAGAATTGCACTCATTCAAAAAGTTCTCGATGAAGAGGTTAGACCCGTACTGATTGCTGATGGTGGAGATGTGGAACTCTACGACGTAGAAGGCAATAAAGTCAAGGTACTACTCCAAGGCGCTTGTGGTTCTTGTTCTAGCAGCACAGCTACTCTCAAGATTGCTATTGAAGCTAGGTTAAAAGAACGTGTGAGCCAAAACTTGGTAGTAGAAGCGGTGGAACCATAACTTTGAGACTTACACACAGCGGAAATACAACCTGTTAACCATTGAATATTCGGCAAGTAGGAGTTGAAGCAGATAGATATCGCCACATCAATTCATTCCTACTGAACAAGGAAAGCAACAGCACATAGGTGAAAGTATTTCACACCTCATTGCCGATAGCATTATCCAACTCACACCGAAAGGAGCAGGACATGAGTACATTGTACGACAAAATTGGTGGACAGCCAACAATTGAGAAAGTAGTTGATGCCTTTCACAACAGCATTATGGCAGACAACAGCCTCAAAGGCTTCTTCGCTAAAACCGATATGGCGAAACAACGCGCTCATCAAATTGCTTTCTTCTCTCAAATTCTCGAAGGTCCAAAGCAATACTCTGGCCGTGCCATGGACAAAACCCACTCAGGGATGAAGCTCAGTGAGCAACACTTTGAAGCTGTGAGCAAGCACCTGACTGCAGCCATGACCGCTAGTGGAGTGTCAGCAGAAGACGCTAGCGCTGCAATGGCTAAAGTCTCTAGCCTCAAAGCCGCTATTTTGAACAAGTAAGAAATCTGCATTGATTGGCGTATCACTCCTTCACATCCTACTTGTTTTCTCTACCTATTCTAATGTGTGTAATTTCTCTGTCATTTGTCCAGTCTCCACTGGACAAATGACACGGGAAACTTAAACAAAAACTTAACCCCGAACTATTATGACACCAAAACCCTTCAATTATGCTGTGGAGCGATCGCCCCCGCGACGTTCTACAACACGCGCTCACTGCTGTAGCTCAACAGGCGTGAACGTCAACACACAGATCCACACTAACCAACAAATTGCAGGAGAAAAATCATCATGTCAGTTGACGAAAACATTAGACAGATAGCTTTCTACGGTAAAGGTGGTATCGGTAAATCTACCACTTCTCAAAACACCCTGGCGGCTATGGCAGAAATGGGTCAGCGCATCCTCATCGTTGGTTGTGACCCCAAAGCTGACTCCACCCGTTTGATGCTCCACAGTAAAGCTCAAACCACCGTTCTTCACTTGGCTGCTGAACGTGGTGCAGTTGAAGACTTGGAACTTGAAGAAGTAATGTTAACCGGTTTCCGTGGCGTTCGCTGCGTGGAATCTGGCGGTCCAGAACCCGGTGTAGGTTGTGCAGGTCGTGGTATTATCACCGCCATCAACTTCTTAGAAGAAAACGGCGCTTACCAAGACGTTGATTTCGTATCTTACGACGTATTGGGTGACGTTGTATGTGGTGGTTTTGCTATGCCTATCCGTGAAGATTAAGCCCTGATTTCTAGGGTTTCTCCTATTATTTGGAATCAGATGATAATTTAATCTTGCCCTAACTTTGCCCTAATTTCACCGCAGTAAATTTTCTAAAAGAGGTGTTTTGTCGGCTTTTTCTTGGCTTTTTATTGATATTTTTACCCTATTTATTTCTTAGTGTCAAGAGGTATACATAAATTTTGATAAACGGATTACAGACTTTTAAAAAATAATACTTTTGTTTGAGAAGTTTACCACTTTTACAAATACAGTCATTACACTAAAGATTTACAGTATAGTATTTTGACAATCTGGATTTTTTATCTGGATTTTTTAATCATTTAAATATCAGGGTTTATATGCTTACTCTTAATCTCAAGACAACTCACAAACCTGTTAAGCAGTATTATCAAGAATTAGAACAGTTTAAAAAATTGGGCGTTGTCCACGAAACCGCCGTTAAAGCTGCTTTTCAAAAGTTACTCGAATCCTGCGGTCAACAGTTCCAATGGACTCTCATCCAAGAATATGGCCTAAAAAGAGAAAAAAAACAACAGCTACGAATAGATGGAGCTTTAGTAGATGACTATAATTTACCCCGTGCTTACTGGGAAGCTAAAGACACGAAAGACGACCTAAAAAAAGAAGTACAGAAAAAATTCGCTAAGGGTTACCCCAAAGATAATATTATTTTTCAGCAACCAGATCGAGCCATTCTCTACCAAGATGGTAAATGTATTCTAGATGAAGACATCACCAAACCCCAAAATTTAGTCGATGTAGTCCGACATTTATTTGAATATCGCCCCCCAGCTATTGAACAATGGGATAAAGCAGTCGAAGAGTTTGGTGTGCGGGTGAAGGAACACGCAACGGCTTTACTAGAATTAATTCGGGAACAAAAAAAGAAGAATAAAAAGTTTATTGATGCTTTTGGTGATTTCTTCCAACTTTGTCGCCAGTCAATTAACCCAAACTTGTCAGAAGCAGCGGTAGAAGAAATGTTAATTCAACATTTATTAACCGAGCGAATTTTTAGAAGTGTCTTTAACAATCCTGACTTTACCCAACGTAATATTATTGCAGCAGAAATTGAAAAAGTAATTAATGCATTAACTTCTAGGTCTTTTAGTAGGAGTCATTTTTTAAGTAGTTTAGATAGATTTTACGGTGCAATTGAAGAAACCGCCGCCACCATTGATGATTTTTCTCGTAAGCAAGACTTTCTCAATAAAATTTATGAGCGATTTTTTCAAGGTTTTTCCGTCAAAGTTGCAGATACCCACGGGATTGTATATACTCCCCAACCCATTGTAAATTTTATGGTCAGGAGTGTAGAAGAGATTTTACAAAAAGAGTTTAATCAGTCCTTAGTTGACCCAGGTGTACATATCCTTGACCCCTTTGTGGGGACTGGTAACTTTATCATCCGGGTAATGCGGGAAATTGTCGAGATCCAAAAGTCCGCTTTACCTCACAAATATGACCATGAGTTACATTGTAATGAGGTGATGTTGTTACCTTATTATATTGCCTCCCTCAATATTGAACATGAATATTTTGAGCAGGTGGGAGAATATAAACCTTTTCCAGGAATATGTTTAGTTGATACCTTTGAAGACCAAAATATTACACAGTTAGATTTATTTAGCCCGGAAAATATGCAACGGGTAAAAAGACAAAGACAATCAGATATATTTGTGATTATTGGGAATCCTCCTTATAATGTCGGTCAGATGAATGAAAATGATAATAATAAAAATAGGAAATATACTAATAAAGATAAAACTGGTATAGATGACCGGGTAGCTGCAACCTACGCCAAAGCCTCAAAGGCGACATTAAAAAATAAACTTTCAGATACCTATGTCAAAGCGGTTCGCTGGGCGAGTGATAGAATTGGGGAGGAGGGGATTATTGCTTTTGTCACTAATAATAGTTTTATTGATGCCCTATCTTTTGATGGGATGCGTGAATTTCTGGAAAAAGAATTTACTAACATCTATATTTTTGATTTAGGCGGTAATATCAGAAAGCGCACAGATAAACCTGTTTATAATGTATTTAATATTCAGGTAGGGGTAAGTGTGAATATCTTTGTGAAGAAAAAGTGATGGAGGTTATCTAAGAGGTTGTTTGATAAGTTTTCAGCCGTACCGAAATCAATAAGTTCCCTGAGCGAAGTCGAAGGGAACATCAGGGG
This sequence comes from Anabaenopsis arnoldii, assembly GCF_028331025.1. Taxonomy (NCBI): domain Bacteria; kingdom Bacillati; phylum Cyanobacteriota; class Cyanophyceae; order Nostocales; family Nodulariaceae; genus Anabaenopsis; species Anabaenopsis arnoldii. The sequence goes on from NZ_JAQMUH010000042.1 coordinate 19,467, forward strand.
GAGGAAGTGAGGTTAAGAGAACCGCAAGAGATTTTAGAGATTATTGGGGGGATCGTGGTTTCGACTTCGCTCAACCACCGAAATCAATACAGACCACATATCGACTTCGCTCACCGACCACATAAAAAACAATAAAATCCAGTCCCCTCCCCTAACAAGGGGAGGGTTAGGGTGGGGTTAAAT
>NZ_JAQMUH010000043.1:0-37965 GCF_028331025.1 Anabaenopsis arnoldii
CAACCTGTCCCGGTTTGAGTGTGGGAAGCAAACAAGCTTCAAGCCAAGTCTCAAATACTATTCGATTACACGCACCCTCAACAGTGAAAGGAGCTATCAGCTGATGGTTACACAGCGCGGCAATTATGTTCACCCGACCTTGACGACGACCTGATTTAAGTGCATGGAAGCGCTGTCCTTTTGAGTTCCAACCGTAATCATACTGGTCTCGGTTGTCCATTCCTGACTCATCGAGGTATACAATCTTCTCCACAGGTAACTTAGACAACTGCGTTACGAAAGCCTGTCGTTTAACCTCATCGCGCTCACGGTAGCCATAAGTCTTTTTTTTCGCGTAAAACCAATTTTTTTCAAAGCTCTTGAGATTGTGCGCTCGCTAATTTCTTCAGGCCAAAGTGAGGCCATCTCTACTTGGGTTTTATCGCCATGCACGGAAGCGAACTCACGAAATTTTTCCCAATCGGTAATTTTGTGACCATTCCCAGGACGCTTACTAGGCAAGGCTTGGAAGTCCCCCGTTTCGGTTTTTCGCTTCAACCATAGGGTGATGGTGTTGCGACTAATATTAAACATTTGACTGGCTTCAGTTTTCTTCAAGCCATCGAGTTCAATCGCTTGGATTACTTTTTGACGAAGGTCGTAACTGTACGGCTTGGGCATATACCTGTAGCAAGCGAGCGCTTCACATGAAAAGGGACTACTTATAGTTTATGCTTAAATTACCTTGGCGGTTGCTATACCTAATCTATTAAATTAAGTAAATCACGTTGTAAACGTTGCGTAGCATGGCTTAGGCCTGCGTAGCAACATCAGTTTAGAATCCCCTGTGTTTCAACCAGGGGAGATGTCAATTATTTAATATGAGCAATGGTGACACCACTACCACCATCTACTTGTTCTGCTGGTTGGTGGTGGCTAACTCTGGAGTGCTGATGCAAAAAGGCGTGAACTCCTTGCCGTAATTTACCGGTACCATGTCCGTGAATAATCCAGATTGGCCCTGTAGCTTCAGAAATTGCCTGATCTAAGATAATTTCCGCATCTGCTACCCGTTTACCACGCAAATCCACTGTATTTCGAGACGTGCGAATAGCTGGGGCGGGTTTTTCCGGCTGAGGAACTACCGCGGGCTTCTGTTTAACTACTGGTTCAGCTTTTTGACCATCCAAAGATTCGATGTCTTCGAGCTTAACCGTCATCTTCATCATCCCAAAGCGAACGCTGAACTCACCATCCTCATCGGGAGCAGTTAAAACTTCCGCTGTTTGTCCAAACTGGGAAATCCGCACGCGATCGCCCACTTTGGGCTTAAACCCAACTTTGGGTTTTGCTGGTGCTTTTGGTTGATATTTTTGGGCAATTTGATTTAATGCATCCGTTGCTTGTTGAGCATCTTGGGCTTTAGGTGTACCTTTTTGCAACCGGCGAATCACTTGGGCAATTTCACCTTTAGCCTGAGCGATGGCTTGTTGTACTGCTACTTCCTGATCAATCCGCAAAGCTTTTTCCCGTTCCTGCAAAGCTTGAGATTTTGCCGACACTTCCTTATATAAACGTTCCGCTTGCTGCAACAAACTTTGAGCTTCCGCAGCTTTAGTTTCTTGGCTGCGGCGTTGCGCTTCTAACCCAGCAATCACCTGATTAATTTCGTCCGTAGCTCCTCCCACTTGAGTTTTTGCCTGTTCTACCACCTCTGGTTTTAAACCTAAACGCAGAGCAATTGCTAAGGCGTTAGAACGTCCAGGAATCCCCCATAATAAACGGTAGGTAGGCGAAAGTGTGCTTTCATCAAATTCTACAGACGCATTTTCAAATCGCTGATCATCATATTTGAGCGCTTTTAATTCACCAAAGTGAGTTGTGGCCATTGTTAGCCGGGCATGATTAGCTAGATATTGTAGTAGAGCGATCGCTAAAGCACTACCTTCTGCTGGATCAGTTCCCGCCCCCACTTCATCCAGAAGGACGAGGGATTGGGTATTATCTGCCTGTTCCCCAAGACTCAAAGCATTCAAAATCCGACTAATCCGGCGAATATGTCCAGAAAATGTTGATAAACTTTGCTGTAATGATTGTTCGTCCCCAATATCAGCTAATACCTGGTCAAACCAAGGTATTTCTACTGGTTCGCGGGCGGGAACAAATAACCCTACCTTCGCCATTAATGCTGCTAAGGCCAGGGTTTTTAAAGTGACTGTTTTACCACCGGTATTTGGTCCAGTAATCGTTACTACCCGAATATGGGGACTAATTAATAAATCCACTGGAACCACCCCTTGACCATGTTCATGCTGCTGTTGCCACACTAACAGAGGATGGCGTAATTGCCTTAGGGTAATGACTTCATTTTCCCCACGGTTAATAAATCTGGGAGGATTAGCTCCTAACCAAAAACTGTACCTAGCCCTGGCGGTTGCTAAATCCAATGTGGTCACAATTGCTAACAACCGTTCCAAATCTACTTTGACTGCTGCGACTTGCTGTGTCAGCATCCGACGAATGGCTTCTTCTTCAACTTCCTCTCTTCTGAGAGTCTGTCGCAGTTGGTTACCCAAAGGCACTATAGAATTAGGTTCTATATAAAGAGTAGCTCCACTGGTAGAAGTATCATGTACAATACCCGGTATCGCATCCTTTTGGGGTGCTTTTACTGGGATAACAAAGCGATCGCCTCTTTGGGTAATAATTTGTTCTTGAACTGCGCTCGATTTTGCATGTAATATATTTTGCAATTTTTGAGTAATTTGAGCGCGTAATTTACGTACTTCTGTACGAATTTCACCCAGTTTTTGGCTAGCACGGTCGGTTACTTGGCCTCGTTCATCAATACATCGGTGTATTTCCTGCTCTAGTTCGGGATAAGTCCGTAAATCAGCAACTAACTGTGTGAGTACGGTCAAATCTTCTTGATTATCAATGACGCGGCGTAAATTTCTCGCCCCTGCCAAGGTCGTAGCGATCGCTAGCAGTTCATCCCCTGCTAAAATACCGCTAAGTTCTGCCCGTTCTAAAGAATCGCCAATATCTTGAACACCCTCAAATGACAATCCCGTTGTCATTCGATTCTCCAGTTGGTAAACTTCTTTAGTCTGGGCAAGTAATTGCTCACTTTCTGCTTGAGATGCAGGTATTTTCAGATGCAGTGATGCGATCGCCCCTAGTTTAGTAGCCGCAAATGTGGAAAGATGCTGACAGAGGCGATGCCATTCGAGTAGTTCTAAGGTTTCAGACTGGATCAAGGCTTCAATATCTAATCTAAAAGAATTGTAACAATTGTGGCTGCTATAGGACTCACTCTTCAAGGAGAAAAAATTACTGGGTCATGAGACCACTGTATTACTACCTCTTGACTCTTATGCAGATATATGCTAACTATCTTCAATTCTAGCCTGAAACAGGGTCAAGTTGGCATTTAAATACAAGAGTTTCTCAAATCTGCCCAACCAACTCAATATTATTCGGGCAACGGATTTTAAAATTAGTTAAATATTTCAAGAAGTTTCATACAAAATATTAAAAAATATATTCTTGTGTGCAAAGAAAAAAAATAGCCAAAATCATACTCTAATATTCTGATGTGAAAACTATCAATTTCAATTAATGCCAACTGTATACAGGTATCACAGAAGCTAGTCAGCATAGTATATCGACAAAATCTTATGCTATTTAACCCCGCCAATTTACCCTATTGGATATTCCTAGGCATGGGAATATTGCTGTTTGTATTTCTGATCATTTCCATTGGGGGAGATGGAGATGTAGAATATGATGACGATATCGATATCCAAGTCAACTTTGATCAATTACTAGGATGGGCAGGCATTGGCAAAGCTCCACTCATATTGTTACTAGCAACAGATTTGAGTTTGTGGGGTATTTTAGGACTGATATTAAACAGTTGGGCGATTAGCCTAAGTAAAGGTAATTTAAGTGGGTTTATTAGTGGAACTGTATTATTAATTTCGCTAATTATCAGCTTATTACTGGGCAGATTAATAGCACAAGTAATTGGGAAAATATTTGCTGAATTTGGTGAAGATACTAGTAAAGAGCGATTGATTGGTTGTCTGGGTACGGTTACTTCCTTTTACATTCCTAGTGAACAGGAAGGTAAAATCGGGCAAATAGACATACTAGATGGAAAATCAAATTTTTTGACAATTAGTGCAGTTTTACCAAAATGGGCAACTGTGTCGCCCAAACGTGGAGAAACAGTAATTGTCATTGAAATCAATCAGCAAAATTATGTTGTGATTGCCCACAAGAGTCGTGATGAACAACTTTGGCTAGCCAACTCCATCAACCAAGATAAAAATTAAACAAATAGAACAAATAGGGATCATAATTATGTTATTTTGGTTAACTTTTATCCAGTCATTGCCAACTGTAAACACACATCAAACCTTACAACCAAAACAGCAGGAAACAGGATATCTCGTTCAAACTATCCCAGTGAGAACTCAATCTACTATCGCTCAAATCCATAGTTCATTGGTATTACCAGGAGTAATTGGGGCTTTCATCCTATTACTTTTATTGAGTTTGTACGCTTACACAAGAGTTTATGTAGTCACACCCAATAATGAGGCTTTCGTCAGAACTGGGGGACTGTTTACAAAAAAGAAATCGGTAATTCTTTATGGCGGTTGTATTGTTTTACCAGGATTCCACCAACTGACTCGCGTCCCCCTGCGAGAAATTTCTATTGATGTAGAACGTACTGGAAAACTAGCCGTGCGTACTAAAGACTATCTGAGAGCAGATATTAGAGTCACATTTTATGTGTGTATTAATGCCTCTGAAGAAGATGTCTTAAAAGCAGCTGCGAGATTATCTCAGAATGGTAACAAAATTACTGGGGAAGATATAAAGAACGCCCTAGAAAAACGTGCTGATGATGCCATTAGAGCAGCAGCTAAAACCAAGGATATTGCAGAAATAGATTCAGATAAATTGGGTTTTGCTCAAGAAGTCTTGAACTTAGTAGGACCAGATCTAAAAAAAGTGGGTTTAACCCTCAATAATATTGCAATTTCGGAAATATTAGAAAGTGTTACCTATGACCCAGATAACTTTTTTGATGCCCAAGGTGTGCGTTTAAGAACGGAAATTATTCAGCGTTCCATTGAACAAAAACGGGAAGTTGAGTTAACAACCCAAGTAGCAATTGAACAAAAAGAACTGGATGCTGAAAAGCGATCGCTACAAATTGCCCAGGAGAAAGAAAGTGCAAAACTAGCGCAAAAACTCCAAGTAGAGGCACTGAAGGCACAGCGAGAACGGGAAATTCAAGAAGCAAAAGATAAAGAAGCCGCCGCTATACAAAGAACTAAAATTATTCAAGATAAATTAGTTGCAGAAGAAGAAATTCGCAAAAAATTAGCTTTACAGCAAACCCAAATAGAAGCTGAGATTGCTCTGGAAGAACGAAACAAACAGTTAAAGGTGACCCAATCCCTGCAAAAACAAGAAGCCGAAATTGCCGAAATTGACCGTCAACAAAAGGTAGAATCAGGCAGACTCAAAGCACAAGTAGAAATAGTTGAGTCAGAAAGATTAACACGCATTGCCCAAGAAGACGTTGCGATCGCCATTGCGTCCAAAAAACGTGAAAGCTTTATAGCGCAGGCAGAACAAGCCAAAGCGGAAGAATCAGTCAATACAGCCGGGGAAATTGAAAAAGCCGAACGTGACAAACGCTTGTCAACTATTGCAGCGGAAAAGGCCGCCCAACAGCTGAGTATTAGCGATCGCAATATCATAGAAATAGATGCTTTCCGCCGTCGTCGCCAAGCAGAAATTGCCCAAGAAGCAGCAGAATTAGAAGCTGAGTCAATTCGGATCCTCGCCGCAGCTAACCGCGATCAAGTTTTAGCAGAAGCAGAAGCCCTAAAAGTGAAAATTGCCGCCGAAAATACCATCAGTAATGCTAACCTATCTGCTAAAATTATCACTACCATTTGGCCGGAATTAGCCGATAAACTCCCGGAAATTATTACCGCATTAGCACCTCAACCTGGAGTTTTAGGAGATACTCGTATTTACTCATTCCCTGGTGCTAACGGTACAAATAGCAGTCAAGATATTAACAAATTACTTCTTTCTACCAGTGGGCTTTCCTTAATTAATACCTTGCTTGACGAAGGGAAGTTAGGGGAATTAATCGGGCAATTTAGCCAACTAGTCCGTACTGAAAATCAAGTAATTAAGGACACAGACAGTAATGTTTACTTATCTAACAAGACAACACAAACTTATAGCCAGACCAACAAAGAAATTGGTTAACAATAGTTAGGAACGCTTACTTAGTATAAAAGATTTTATGACAGGCGCAGCAGTCATCATATCCTAGCTCCGTGGGAGGACTTAAGTCCTCTCTCCGTCAGGGAGGCAGAGCAATGAGTAAAAACAAAAAATTAAAATTTCTGGTCACAATGGGGTAAATCCTAATATTCATTACTGGCAAAAAAACTGCTGCAAATACCCTCACAATTTGATACCCTAGCTTAAACAGATTTGAGAAAAGTTAAAGCGTGGAAATTCAACTTGGGCGCGGGAAAAAAGCTCGTAGAGCTTATGGAATTGATGAAATTGCTCTAGTTCCTGGTAACAGAACACTAGATCCAAGTCTGGCAGATACTAAGTGGACTATCGGCAATATTGAACGAGAAATCCCGATAATTGCCAGTGCCATGGATGGGGTAGTGGATGTGAAGATGGCTGTACGCTTGTCACAGTTAGGAGCATTAGGAGTCATCAATTTAGAAGGTATCCAAACTCGCTATGCCGACCCAGATCCGATTTTAGATCGGATTGCCTCTGTAGGGAAAAGTGAATTTGTTTCCCTTATGCAAGAACTCTATGCCGAACCGATCAAGCCGGAATTAATTGAAAAACGTATTCAGGAAATTAAACAGCAAGGTGGTATAGCTGCGGTGAGTGCAACCCCAGCCGCAGCCAGTAAATATGGTCAGGTAGTGGCAAAAGCCGGAGCAGATTTATTTTTTGTCCAGGCTACAGTAGTCTCTACAGCGCATTTATCCCCAGATTCGATAGTTACCCTTGATTTGGCAGAATTTTGCCGTTCTATGCCCATTCCGGTGGCCTTGGGCAATTGCGTCACCTATGAAGTCACCTTGAATTTACTGAAAGCCGGAGCGGCTGCGGTATTAGTAGGAATTGGACCGGGTGCGGCTTGTACCTCTCGCGGCGTTTTGGGCGTAGGTGTACCACAAGCAACGGCGATCGCTGATTGTGCCGCAGCCAGAGATGACTATTATCGGGAAACTGGTAACTATATCCCCATCATTGCCGATGGCGGTCTAATCACCGGTGGCGACATTTGTAAGTGCATCGCCTGCGGTGCTGATGGTGTGATGATTGGTTCTCCGTTTGCGAGAGCCGCGGAAGCCCCTGGCCGTGGCTATCATTGGGGAATGGCAACTCCTAGCCCAGTATTGCCCCGTGGTACGCGCATTAACGTTGGTACTACTGGCAGTCTAGAACAAATACTCATTGGTCCTGCCGGACTAGATGATGGTACTCATAATCTTTTGGGAGCCTTGAAAACTAGCATGGGTACATTAGGAGCCAAAAACATCAAAGAAATGCAGCAAGTAGAAGTGGTAATCGCTCCTTCCCTACTAACCGAGGGAAAAGTGTACCAAAAAGCCCAACAATTAGGCATGGGTAAATAAAAAATCCCCCATAGGCACTAGAGAATCACTAATAAGAAATAAATTATTTAGTTTCTACCATGCCCTATACCCCATACCCAAACTCAAAGTTGGCAGAAATTTTTTTCCAGACTCTTAAAAAAATCCTGGAAAAATCCAATCTGTAGCCTACAATAGAGATAGCGGAGACGCATGTTTCCGTTCACTCCTCACACCACACTCCGCCCGGACTACTGTTCGGGCGGTTCCTTATGTTTATCCATAATTTCTTTAACTTCGTTGCAAATGTACATTCTTCACCTCTAAGCTGCTGCTTTTGCTATGGTAGAATTTTCACCAAACTCAAAAATATAATTGGCAAAGGTTTTTAGGCATGTCAGCAGCCGCACAAGTTACAGATTCTAGTTTTGATCAAGAAGTACTCCTGAGTGATGTACCCGTTTTAGTTGACTTCTGGGCCCCCTGGTGCGGTCCTTGCCGCATGGTAGCTCCTGTAGTGGAGGAAATAGCCAATCAGTTTGAAGGTAAAATAAAAGTTGTGAAAGTCAATACTGATGAGAATCCTAACGTTGCTAGTAAGTACGGTATCCGCAGTATCCCCACGTTAATGATTTTTAAAGGTGGGGAGAAAGTTGATATGGTAGTTGGCGCAGTACCTAAAACTACATTAGTTAACACTTTGGAAAAATATCTTTGAAACTCAATTGGGATCAACATCCTTTTGATCCTGCCATTTGCTCTAGATTTAGATCAATATGCGAGGCGCGAAAACTCGCGTCTCCAAAAATTTTCTGTTGTGGTAAAGAGTTTGAGATGACCACTGCTAAAATAACAGGCCTTTTCTAAAAATTTACTTTCATAAATCTTTACCAACCACTAATTATCAAACACGACTGCCCAAGGCAGTTGTCTATTGCATTGCAAAATTAGGTAAAATGTAATGCCATTGTGACGAAAGTTCTCATGACCTCATCTGCGTCGTTTGAAACATTAGAGAGTCTCCAGGCGGACATCGCTGAACTATTTGACCGGTTACCAACGTTAAAAAATCGGCAACTGATTCAGCAGGCACTGGCTACTATAGTGCGTTTAGCTGACAGTGAAATTGAACGTCTGGACTGGAAAATCTTATCGGCCGCTTTAGCAGATATGGAGCGAGGTTTCCAGTTATTTTATGACTATCGACACGTCCGCAAAATAACTATCTTTGGTTCTGCTCGTCTATCCCCAGAAACACAGGAGTATCAGATAGCCCTGGAATTTGCTAGCGCTGTTTGTCAGTTAGGATTTATGGTAATGACAGGCGGTGGCGGCGGCATCATGCAGGCAGGTAACGAAGGCGCAGGGCGAAATAATTCCTTTGGCTTAAATATTCAGTTACCATTTGAGCAACAGGCTAACCCATTTATTGAGGGTGATCCTAAGCTAATCCATTTTAAGTATTTCTTCACCCGCAAACTGTTTCTCCTCAAAGAAAGTGATGCCGTGGCTTTATTTCCTGGAGGTTTTGGTACTCAAGATGAAGCTTTTGAGTGTATGACCCTCAGCCAGACGGGTAAATTTGGTCCGGTTCCTGTAGTTTTAATTGATCATCCAGGTGGAGATTATTGGCGCTCCTGGAGCGAATATATTGATAAACAACTTGTGCAGAAAGGTCTTGTCAGTCCTGAAGACCCCAGCCTTTACACAGTCACAGATAACCTGGAAGTAGCTTGTCATGCTATCACCAATTTTTATCAAGTTTACCACTCTAGCCGTTACGTAGGTGAACAGTTGGTCATTCGTCTATCAACAGATTTATCTGATGCTGCGGTGGAAAAATTAAATGCTAACTTTAGCGACATTCTGGTAAAAGGAAAAATTATCAAAAGTCAGGCTTTACCCCCAGAAAACCAAGATGAGACCGAGGAATTACCCCGTCTGGTGTTGTATTTTAACCAACGTGATTTGGGTCGCCTGTATCAAATGATTGCGGTAATTAACCAGATGGGTACACCTTCTGTGGCAGAAAAACCTCATCCAGAAAGAAAGTAGGGGCGGTTTGACAGATATTATTCCTGGTCAATACTGATCATGAGCAAAAAACTTGTATATTAGCTCAGGAAACATATAGGGGGATCAAGATGCTGGAATTATTAGGTTCGGGTTTAATTTCTCTTTGGCTGGAAATGGCTGGGGTACAAATTAAGCCCACAGAAGCTTTGGAAACTTTGGCTTTACACAATAGCCGTGGTTTAGTTCTAGCTCCTGATCCTAATCCAGCAGGGTCTACCACAGTTCAGCAATATTTACAGGAACTAATTACCACGAAATTAGTACCGGAAAATTTGACCGAGAGTCAGGGGATTTGGTTACAGTCCGGACCTATTTTGATGGCTAATCATCAAGGTACAACACCTCTACCAGCTGCTTCTTTAACTAAGATTGCTACTTCACTTGTGGCTTTGAAAACTTGGGGGCCAGACCACCAATTTGAAACTTTGGTCAGCTCTACAGGTCCAATAGTTAACGGTGTATTGCAAGGTGATTTGGTGATTACTGGTGGTGGTGATCCCATGTTTGTTTGGGAAGAAGCCTTCGCCCTGGGTAATAGTCTCAATCAAATGGGTATTAAGCAGGTAACGGGAAATTTGGTGATCAGGGGGAATTTTGCCATGAATTTTGAACCAAATCCTATATTAGCTGCTCAGATGCTCAAGCAAGCCCTAAATCATTTAAGTTGGACTCGTCAGGCAAATTACATATATTCAACCATGCCCAAGGGCACAGCTAAACCTCAAGTTGTGATTGCGGGGATTGTAAAATCAGCATCCCAACCAAACCCCCAAGAAACCCTATTGATGCGTCGCGGTTCTTTACCTTTACACCAACTTATCAAGGAAATGAATGTTTTTAGTAACAATGTCATGGCTGAGATGTTGGCTCAATCCCTAGGAGGTACAGCGAAAATGCGATCGCAGGCTGCCAAATTTGCCGGAGTCCCGGAGGCAGAAATTCAATTAATTAATGGTTCAGGTCTGGGAGTAGACAATCGTATTTCTCCGAGGGCTGCCTGTGCTATGTTAATGGCAATTCAACGGGAAGCTACCACCCACAATATTAATGTAGCTGACTTGTTTCCTACCTCTGGATTTGACCGTCGAGGAACAATGCAAGCTAGAAATATGCCTTATGCTACTGTGATGAAAACTGGTACTTTGCGCGAGGTTAGTGCTTTGGCTGGAGTCTTCCCTACACGCGATCGCGGTTTGGTTTGGTTTGCTATTATTAACCGTGGTCCACAAATTCCAGCCTTCCGAGCTAGTCAAGATCGGTTTTTACAAGCTCTTGTCCAACGCTTGCAAGTATCTCCCAATATTCCCTCTACTATTACTCCCAACTCTCCTAAATATTCTTTACCTGAATTGGGCACCCCTAGTCGTAACGCAATTTTGTTCCCCGCTAATAATCCTTGATTGGGTAGATACACTGAAACAATCAAGGATTATTAGACCCTCCTGTGGGGGTGTCAACTATTCTCTCAGATGTTTTTAATTACTAATTTATTTTTCCCTGTTCCCTAATTACTAGTACCAACATCTTGAGGAATAATTTCTGTTACTACCCTGCCACCCGATTTCCCACTTTTAACTACAATGTCCTCTGTTTGTAGGTTACCAATGGCTGTTCCACCTGTAAAATTTATTGGTGGGTCAATCTGAGTATAAAAAACATTTCCCTGAGCTTCTAATAATTTCTTGTCGAGATACCAACTTAATTGATTAGATTTGAGAGTCTGACCACGTTGCCCTATAGCGTTGACATTTCCTGTTAAATTCACAATTTTATTCGCTATTTTCATTTCGCCTCTGTTGGCGGTTACAGTCACATTCTCAGCAGTCTGGACAACACTCAGAGTCGAATTAGTCTTCACTGTTTCTGCTTTCATATCCCAGGTCATAGACTTACTAGCTATTTGCGTCGGTGGGTCTAATAAATTTAACTGGGCGTTTTTTTTGATCGTGGCAATTTGGCTTTTTAAGTTTATTTCCGCAGCATCTCCCTTTCCACGGTCAGTAATTTGATTGTTGTTGTAACGGTCAATTTCTATGGTGCTTTCACTAATTAATATTTCTTCTGGAATCTGCCAAATTAAATTTTCCGTTCGCATTTGCATTTGGGGATCAACGGAGCTAGCTACTACGCTACCAGAAAATTCTATACGTTGTTCGCGAGTTTTAACTCGTGCTTCTTGCGCAGATGCTTTTAGTCGTTTATGAGTTCCATTGATTTGCTTACGGACAATTAATAAATCTTCTTGAGGTAACCATTCTAATTCATTACCTTTCAATACAATACCGTTCTTAGGATCCGTAGCCACTATCTTTCCCTTGAGAAATAGCCGCTGACCATCCTGTTCAATATCTGCTCTTTCTGCTTGTATTTCGTAAACCGGTTTGCCATCTTGGTATAGTTGACCAATGGGATTTTCTGCCTCACCAAGTTTGTCTTGAGTGTATCTCGCTTTTTTAGCTCGCACTTTCCATAGCGGTTTTCCGACCTCGTCCGCTTGCTCTAAGGTGACATCGAAAAATGTCAAATTACTTTCTTGGGGAGATGAATCAGAATCTTTAGCTTGTTCAGCTATTGGGTATCTACCACCACAAGCAACTAAACCAAGTAACAATAAAAAAGTTAAAGGCAGGTAAAAAAGGTCAGCTTTTATTTCGACCCCCTTCAGATTTTGTAATAAAATCAATATAGGTAAATTTTGATTTTTTTCCCTTGTTTTAGGACAATTTACCCTCTTTTTTGGCCTGCCTTTTCGATAATTCATTAATCTTGGATTTCTAAGTGTTGATCACTTTCCCTGATATCTTCCAGAAACCCCATGCTGGATAGAGGTCGATATGGATAGCTTTGTCGCGGGTTTTTTTGAATATCCTCTTTGATGGCTTCTAAATCAATATAGCGATCGCTGACGTTGATTAAGCTATCACTGGTCATTGAGCGCAAGCTGACGACCTCTACACGCACACCACGATAGCTAACTGAGTTCACCGCGTATGCCAAGTCACCATCGCCGCTGACTAATACCGCGGTATCATAAGAATCTACTAAAGCCATCATATCTACGGCAATTTCTACATCCAGGTTAGCTTTTTTTGAGCCGTCCGGCAACTGCACTAAATCTTTGGCAATCACTCGATAGCCATTCCGACGCATCCACAACAAGAACCCTTGTTGCTTTTCGTTGGTTCTGTCTACACCTGTATAAAAGAAAGCACGCAATAGTCTAGATCCCCCAGTTAATCTGCATAGTAGCTTCGTGTAGTCAATTTCAATTCCCAGTTGTAAAGCAGCATAAAATAGATTGGAACCATCAATAAAGATAGCGACACGACCTCGATTTTCTAAGACTTGTTCCGGCGTAAATATTGAGTCACTTTCTAGATTATTCAACATTGTTCTCATACCTCATTATTATTCTTGTTATATTTGATACGCTTTAGCAAGGTGATATGCTAGAACAGCTTATGATAAGGTTTCGGAGCTAATAAATTAAGCCCCGATAAGTTTTTTGACAAAATTAAGAACTTGAACAAAACCGAAAAATGAACAGGACTAATGGTTTTTTGAAGTTTCTATGCGCTTGAACACGGGATGGGGTTTACCCAAGGATTGTGTACTGGTTAGTACACCCCATTTTGCATGGGTGGCAAAACCGGCAAGCATGGAAGTTTTTATTTGATCATTAAAGTCGATTCCAAAGCCCAGCTGCTGATAAATGGCGCTACTGATATTCGGAATAATTGGGGACAGGAGATAAGCTGCTAGTCTAACAGATTCTAGAACTGCGTACAGTACTGTTTCCACTTCCTGCTGCTTTCCTAGTTTATATAGTGACCAAGGGGCTTGTTCATCAATAAACTTGTTACTGGTACGAACCAGCATCAGGATAGCTTCACAGGCTTGGTTGAAAGCTAGCGCCTCATAGGCTTGTTTTACCTGTTCTCCTAGACTTAAACCAATCGCTTTCAAAGGATTTTCGTCATTAATGGCTTCATTTGCAATTGGCACTCCATCGCCAGTACAGTATTTCTTCACCATGTTTAACGTCCGATTCAGCAAATTACCTAAGTCATTAGCCAAATCTGCATTCAAAACATTAATGAATCTAACTTCATTAAAATCGCCATCTTTGCCAAATTCGATTTCCTTAAGGAAGTAATAACGAACCGCATCACTACCATAGCTTTCCACTAGCCTTACAGGATCAAGTGTATTACCCTGAGACTTACCCATTTTTTGGCCATCTTTAGTTAAAAAACCATGCCCAAACACCTTATCTGGCAAGGGTAAACCGGCTGACATCAGCATAGCTGGCCAATACACTGCATGAAATCGGAGGATATCTTTACCAATTAAGTGCAAATTGATTGGCCACCAAGTTTCTAAGGCATTAGCTAAAGTTGGTTCTGAATTTGCTTCTAGTAGTGCGGTGACATAAGCTAGCAACGCGTCAAACCAAACATAAAGGGTATGCTTGGGATCAACTGGTACAGGAATACCCCATTCCAGATTGACCCGTGAAATAGAAAAGTCTTGTAAACCCTGGCCAACAAAGCTCAAGACTTCATTACGACGACTCCCTGGTTGAATAAAATCTGGTCGAGACTGGTAAAATTCCTCTAGCTGCGTTTGATACTTAGATAGGCGGAAAAAGTAATTTTGCTCGTCCCGCCACTCCACTTCCTTGTTAGTATGAATAGGGCAGCGGTGTCCTTCTAATAGTTCCCGTTCTTCCTTAAATTCTTCACAAGATACACAGTACCAACCTTTCTGTTGTCCTTGGTAGATATCACCTTTTTCCCAGACTCGGTGGAAAAACTCTTTAACTATGGCTTCATGGCGAGAATCTGTAGTCCGACTAAAGCGATCATATTGAATATCTAATAACTGCCATAAGCTGATAAAGCTAGGCACAATTTGATCGCAAAATTCTTGTGGGGCTTTTCCTAAACTTTCTGCTGAACGCTCAATTTTCTGTCCGTGTTCATCTGTACCTGTAATTAGCAGCACCCTATCCCCCAGGAGCCTGTGAAATCGGGCTACTGCGTCCGCTGCTATTGTTGTATAGGCACTTCCCACGTGAGGAACATCATTCACATAATATAGGGGCGTAGTCAATGCAAATGTTTTTTCTGTTTTATCCACTAAATTCATACAGAATAAAAAAAAAGAAATTATTAACCTTTTCTATCTTACTTTTACTGGCCAATATCCGCAATCATATAATATTACTACTTGTTTGACAAATGGTAAATTACTATTAGCGAATTCAGAATTGTAACAATTATTTATTAATGTGTATAAATCCATTACCTTGAGTCCTAAAAGATTATTTAGCTAGTAGTAATATTTTCTATCTTTTACTATCAGATTGATTGTCACCGTCACTACATAAATCTAAACTCCAAAAACCTAACTACCTTGATGCATAAAATTTATATACCTAAAGACTACCTTCATATCAAGAATGAAATGTAAAGATTAAGTCAAGCTCATATGCCATATTTTGTAAAAATCATATTAATTATTGATGATTCCCAGCAATCGCCTGGATGTTTCTGGCTATTACCTAGCGGTATCGACGCTATCCAGAGCTAGCATAGCTTTTTTGAGCAGTCAAAGCAGATGGCGGGTGTTTTTCCTCAAGGAACTCAGCCAATGGTGACATTCTCCGCCTCAAGGAGGTAGGTGAATTTCACAGAGGATTTGCTCATTTAGGACTGTGGTCTACTTTATTTGGGAATTTTACCAATTGCGATCGCCCAAGCGCTGACCTGTCAGTCCGCTTCCCTAACAGAAGTAAATACTCATGGTTTACCTCTGGGACTGCAAAGTTTTTTGAGCCGTCAGGACTTTTATTTAATTAATCAACCCGGTTTACATCCCTTGGTTATCTATCATAGGGTGGCTGTGTTGATTGGCCGCCCTTATTCGGTGACACCACAACATTAACGAAAATATCATGGCAAACAAGCCAAAAATGTTGTGAATGAACTAACTAAGCATTGCCACAATTAAATTACTATTTTACTAGTTTAAGCTTTTCATTAAAGATTAGATAGGGGGTATTTTTGACAAACCCAGGAAACTAGGCTTAAGCAATTGACGCTGCACAATTAACAAGTTAAAACTTAACACTGTTTACAATGGTCATTTCAACTCTCAAACACAATATATGCTGATATACACAGGAGTGAAACTCTTTCTTTCCTGTTAATTTCACTTGTCTATCTGTAAATAAACCACCAATTCAATAGTTTTTGATAAATTGATTTTATCTTAACTGTGTCATTTATATTCAATGTGGTCTTACTATCCACGCTATCATTTTATCATAATTTCAAGTGCATGATTGTGCTTCACACTCTTAGTGTGATCACATCTGGAACAAATCGGATATTTACCCGGGTAATTCCATAACAACAAAAAGTTGAATTTAAATTTTACAATGCCAAAAGTTGAGCTAAAGCCGTGTTTTCTCACTCCTAACCGAGTCCAACTAGAGTATCCGTTATTTGTGTATTTACCAGGACTGGATGGAACTGGTGAACTATTGCGATCGCAAACGGCTGGCTTAGAAGTTGGCTTTGATGTGCGGTGTTTAGCGATCCCCAGACAAGACCTCACCACCTGGGATGAGTTAAGCAACAACGTCTTAGAGTTAATTAATACCGAATTACAAAAAAACTCACAAAGACCAGTTTACCTGTGTGGCGAGTCCTTTGGGGGTTGTTTGGCCATGAAAGTAGCAACCCAAGCACCACAATTATTTAAGCGGATTATCTTGATTAACCCAGCATCAGCCTTTCAGCTGCGCCCTTGGTTAACTTGGACATCCCAACTAACTTACTTAGTTCCAGAATCCTTTTATGAGCTTGGCACACTAGGGTTATTGCCATTTTTAGCATCCTTACCACGCATTCCCCGCCATTTGCGCCACGAACTACTCAAAACCATGCGGTCTGTACCCCCAGCCACAGTTACTTGGCGATTGTCTTTACTCAAGGAATTTAACGTCACTCAAGCCCAGTTACGCCAACTAACTCAAGCAGTTTTGCTGATTGCTGGTGCTGGCGATCGCCTTTTGCCATCTGTACAGGAAGCCGAACGCTTAGTAAATATTTTACCTAACACCAAGTTAGCTGTATTACCTGACAGTGGACACGCCTGTTTACTAGAATACAATGTTAATCTCTATAAAATCTTGCGGGATCAGAATTTTGTAGAACACCACATTCAAGCCTCTCAGGAAATACAAAATCAATTACCCACACCACATTAACTGCTGCGACGCAGTCTATCAATTCTATTCAACTGCGGGTGAACCATGAAGTGGGGGACGCTAAACACTTGGAAAAGGCGATTACTCGCACCATCACACCCTTCTGGTTCTACTGGAAGTTTGTTGCAGGTCTTATCCCCCAATCCAAATAATATCCAATCGACCAAATAACGAAAATGTGTAATATCTTTTTTGCGATCTGCTTGCAGTAGCGCTTCGCTATTGCGTATCCTGGGATGAGGAATATTAACTAAGCAATATTTCAGCATCTGTGTCCCAGCAAGATTGTAATTCGGCTCTAAAAAATTAATCTCAGGGATTCGGTTAAATTTATGGCAGTATTCTGGCGACTGTCTTTTTTTGATATTGTCGTAAGCACAATCTATCCAATAATCCCACCTGCCATAAATAACTCTGTCCCACTTAACTACTTGTTTAAACATCCACCCATGAAGTAGATCCGCTTCTAGGAAGGGATCTATTCCTGGGTATGGGTAATTATAAAAACATTCTTCGGAGAGATTAATTACTATTGCGCGATCATGCGGATTAAATCTCATCTCTCCCACCTAGTAGTTTTCGATTTGGTGAATTAGCTCTATCTTCACTAGGAGGTAATGAGTTAGAGTCACTAGTACCGAACATCTTGGCAAGTATCGCATCTACTTCAGCGTCTTCACTAGGAGGTAATGAGTTAGAGTCACTAGTACCGAACATCTTGGCAGGTATCGCATCTACTTCAGCGTCTTCACTAGGAGGTAATGAGTTAGAGTCACTAGTACCGAACATCTTGACAAGTATCGCATCTACTTCAGCGTCTTCACTGGGAGGTAATGCGCTACTAGCTTCCTCAATTAAAATTAATGGAGAAAAATGCTGTACAGAGTCATTACTGTATTGATATTTATCCTTATATCCAGTAAAGCCCTTTAGTTGAGCAATTCTGTCGCCAACTTCTAGGTCAGCGCGAATCCAGTCCAAATCCCAACCTGAATAGTTATCTTTACAATAAAGTAAGTGAGGCGCATAAAAGTACAAATTAATTAAAGTTGCCTTAGCGCACCATTCGTTGTCAGTGTAACCGATAGCATTAGTCGTGTAGTTGGATGCGGCCAATAATAAACGCCCTGATTCTACATTTGGATCTAAGAAAAGTTCTTCACTGCTAATAGCGTTACTACTTTGAGATTTAAATTGCTTTTCACACCAGCGACGGGCTTCATCAATTGAGATGCTAAATTCATATGATTCTTCATCATCGCTTAATTCCTCTAGAATTGCTCCAAAGTAATCACATGGGTAAAGCAGAAGGAGTCTTAAATTTATTACTTGCATTAAGCGATTGTGAGCAGTACGACGATATTCTGTATTTGCGCCTTTTAAATAATCCTTTGTTTGAGGAAAATCGCTCACAGATGGATGCCCCAAACTCCATAGCAACCAATCAAAGAAATAATGTACCGCCCCCCATTTATTCTCAGAATTAAGAATATCAGGTTCAATTTGATTGATGCAATGAATCAGCATTTTCTTTACGGACTCATGTCGAGAACGGAAATCTAGTTTAGTCCAAGCATCCTTGGTAACTCGCTTGTTATTTTTGTTCTCTTCCCAAAATAACCAGCGTCCATTGATCTCTGTTTCAATAAACGTTAGTGGTTGTAATAGCCAGCCAGCTTCTTGCCCCATCGCTTTATAATCTTCCGGAAAATCTTCGGAAATTAGAGTACTTCGCCGAGTTCCGCGAAAAGGAACAGAGATGCCCATTAATCCCTTGGGTTTTTCTCCAGGCATACGATTGATTAATAGGTTGGGTTGAGTTAGTGGCACATTAGCCAGGCGTTCACGATAAGCTTCTATCACTTCTCTGTTTTCTCTGCGTGGTTTAAATGATGGTGTACGGAAAATTCTTTTTCCGGGTATTTCTTCAACCGACTCAGGGAAAATAAATTCCTCAGCTACAGATTCAGGCTGAAGTAATTCATGGTTATGAATCTTATTAATTTTATAGATGTTTGATAATTCTTTTGTATCTTCGTTAAATGCAGCTAATGCTGCTTGTACCTCGGCTAATTCATCACCGGTTGGCAAGGGCTTAGTAGCTTCCTCAATCAAAATCAAATGACCAGGGGTAAGAATATCTTGGCTAATGAGGGTAGATCCTCCCTGTTCTGGTACGGAAACAAAATGCTCATCCATTGTTTCCAGGTCAATGTAACTGAAATGGACATCATAAAATTCCATACCGCCAATTTTCTTTAACTGTTCCTTCACCCGTCGGCGCACTCGCAGTGCATATACTAGAGCATCATGTACATCTTGTTTACTAAATGAACCATCGGGGAAAAGTAATTTTAGTAATCCTGATACAGTTTTACGTACTGCTTGCACGTCCCGTTGTTTGAGGTTATTACCCAAGCGAAAATAGCGGTCAATCGCATCGGCAAAACTGCGTTTACGCATTTCCCGCAACCACTCTGCTAAATAATCAACAATAAAACCATATTGATTGGTAAAATTCTCTGGGCTGAATTTGGGAATTTCCCAACCGGGAATATAGGCGTGAAAGCGGTCAAAAAAGGTAGTATCAATCATGGCTTCAGGAAAAGGAGCCAATAAATGAGAGGTTTTCACCAAAGATTCTACGCTTTGATCAATATTACCCACAAAAACCATAGAAGCATTAGCGGTAATTTCTGCCTTACCCCGTGCAAAGGAACCTGAAGCCATGTAGTCTTTCATGATTTGTACACCATCGTTGTCATGAAAGCTGATACCAGCGACCTCATCAAAAGCCACTACATCAAATAAACCGACCAATCCCACGCGCCGGGTGGACATATTATAAAAAAGATTGGCTACTGTGGTTTTACCGCCAGAAACAAGGATGCTGTTGGGAGAAACTTCTTTATAAACGTGGGATTTACCTGTGGAACGGGGGCCAAGTTCACAAGAGTTATAATTATTCTCGCAAAGAGGTATTAAACGCGCGAGTAAATGCCATTTTACTTCGTCGCTCACAATAGTTGGTTCTAGTCCGGTTGACCTGATTAACAGGTCAATCCATTCATTGCGGGTAAAAGCTGGACGACCTGCAAACAGTTCATCCATATCTACATTAGGCATTTGAATGGGTTTAAGACTGGCGACAATAAAAGGACTAGGTTTTGTCCCTCCTTCGTACTCCATTTGTAAAATACACCAAATTCCACTTCCTAGGAGTTTAGAATTTAGTTTCACAGTTTCTGGGTCAATTACTACACCTTTAATACCGAGATTGGTTAAGGTACCTTGGTAAATATCATCTTTTTCGTTGAGTGTGACGTTTACTTGGTCAATGATTGTAAAACGTCCTAGTTCTCTAATTTTGGATTTGACTAGCTCCGCTTCATCAGGACGAACATAATTTTGAGCTAGGATATTTTTGACACGAGTAACGCCTTCTGCAATAGTAGTTTCTTCATCTGTGGCACAGTACATACCCAATAGATACTCCAGCACATAGACGGGTACATTTGCACCTTCTTTGATGCGCTTTGTCAGGTCTTTCCGTACTACCTTACCAGGATAAATGTTGTTTAGTTTTTGGTTAAGGTCGTCCATGGGGAAAAGGGGAGAGGGGGGAAACTCAAGATTTGGGGTTATGATTAAAAATCACCAAAGTCATTGGCAATACCTAAACTAATTATCCATGTTTCTCGCAGCAATTCGCTCTGGTCATCTGCATCTTTGACAATTAAATAAGCCCTAGTGGGAGGACTAGCGGTATTTACAGTCAATCTTAAGTCAATTGCTCGATCGCCTGGATTAGGACTTGTACTAGTTAAATTCACTCTAGGTACATCTGTAATCGGGGTGTCGGTTTGAGGGTAACTTGAAATGCAGTAACTTAGTGTCACTATTTAATCAATTAAATGGGGTGAAGATGTGATGAAAATTACGGCTGAAAACTTATCAAACATCCTCTCAGACTGTTTGGTATTTTCTACCCAAGCGAAAATAGAATTTTAGGTAATACTGGTACAAGCAGGAAAACCTAGATAAAATCACAAAATGAAAATTCAACCTAGTGACAAGGCTTTGCTAGATTGGGCAGGGGATAGTTTGGCAATTGGATTATTTGAAGATGCAGTTGAGTTGACTGGTGACCTGGCAAAATTAGATGAGCAGTTTGCGGGGGTTTTAAAAGAACTAATTGCCGAAGAAGAATTTACCGCCAAAGCCTACAGCACCATTTTCACCCGTGTTAGTGCTGGTGGCTCTATCCGTAAAGTAATTTTAGTGGGTTTGGGGAAACCAGAAGCCCTGAAATTAGAAACTCTGCGACGTGCGGCTGCTGCTGTGGCCAGGGTGGCGAAAAAGCAAAAAAGCAAAGTTCTCGGCTTGAGTTTTCCTGTGTGGAATAATCAGCCAGCAGCAACTGCTCAAGCTATAACTGAAGGTACGCAACTAGCGCTTTATCAGGACATTCGCTTTAAGTCTGAGCCAGAAGATAAAGGAGCAAAAATTGAGACAGTAGATTTACTGGGACTGAGTGGACAAGAAGCAGCCATTACCCTAGCTAATCATATCGTCTCCGGGGTAATCTTAGCTAGGGAATTGGTAGCAGCACCAGCCAATGAGGTAACACCCATTACCCTAGCAGAAACAGCCCGTGCGATCGCGACTGAACACGGCATAGAGGTAACAATTCTGGAACGGGAAGACTGCGAAAAGTTAGGTATGGGTGCCTTTTTAGGAGTTGCCCAAGCTTCAGACTTACCACCAAAATTTATTCACCTCACCTACAAACCCGAAGGTACACCGAAACGCAAACTAGCAATTATTGGTAAAGGCTTAACCTTCGATTCCGGGGGACTAAATATTAAAGGTGCTGGTAGCGGCATCGAAACTATGAAAATTGATATGGGCGGTGCTGGTGCGACCTTGGGTGCTGCCAAGGCGATCGCCCAAATCAAGCCAGATGTAGAAGTTCACTTCATTTCAGCCGCCACAGAAAACATGATTAGCGGTCACGCCATGCACCCAGGGGACATCCTCAGAGCATCCAACGGCAAAACCATAGAAGTGAATAACACCGACGCTGAAGGGCGTTTGACCTTAGCGGATGCCTTGGTGTATACAGATAAATTGGGAGTAGATGCCATGGTTGATTTAGCCACCCTCACCGGTGCTTGTGTGATTGCCTTGGGTGATGACATTGCCGGCTTATATACGAACGATGATGCTGTAGCTTCCCAACTGCAACAAGCCGCAGAAACCGCAGGGGAAAAACTGTGGCGGATGCCAATGGAAGAAAAATATTTTGAAGGGTTGAAATCCGGGATTGCGGACATGAAAAATACCGGTCCGCGTCCTGGGGGTTCCATTACTGCGGCTCTTTTCCTCAAACAGTTCATTAAAGATACCCCTTGGGCCCATTTAGACATTGCTGGGCCAGTGTGGACAGATAAGGAAAACGGTTACAACAGTTCAGGGGCTACAGGCTATGGTGTAAGAACCCTAGTTAATTGGGTATTAGCTCAGTAGGAAGCCACAAGCAGGGTATTTGACTCCTTAATCAGTGCGCCCCAATCCCTGAAAATTTGCCACGTAGCTACTAAAATATGTTGCAATACTAACAGGAAGAATATGGCAGTGAGAAACTCCCGGTTTTTCAGCAAAGCCATCTGGTAAAATTTGTAAGGTTTCTAGTAGCTCTAAGCAATGGGATTGACTGGCGTACGGATAGCAATTGACGCAATGGGGGGGGATCATGCACCCGGAGAAATCGTCACTGGCGCACTGCGGGCAAGTGACGAATTGGGTGTAAAAGTACTATTAGTTGGTGATCCCCAACAAATAGCAGCCGCCCTGCCCCCAAACACTAATTTGGAGCGGGTAGAGATCGTTCCTGCACAGGAAGCGATCGCAATGGATGAGGAGCCTTTGAATGCGGTGAGACGCAAACGCAAAGCTTCTATTAATGTGGCTATGGATTTAGTCAAGCAGCAGCAGGCAGATGCCGTGTTTTCTGCGGGACACTCAGGGGCAGCTATGGCAGCAGCTTTGCTCCGCCTGGGACGATTGCCAGGAATTGACCGCCCAGCCATTGGTACGGTTTTCCCTACAATCAAAGCCGGTAAACCAGTACTCATACTTGATGTTGGCGCCAATGTAGACTGCCGCCCTAAGTTTTTAGAGCAGTTTGCTGTCATGGGGTCAACTTATAGTCAGTATGTTTTAGGTATTACCAATCCCCAGGTAGGTTTGTTGAATATCGGCGAAGAAGACACTAAGGGTAATGAGGTCGCCCTGCGCGCCCATGAATTATTACGGGAAAATTCCCAAATTAATTTTATTGGTAATGCTGAAGGGCGTGATGTACTTTCGGGTAACTTCGATGTGATTGTCTGCGATGGCTTTGTGGGTAATGTGTTGTTGAAATTTGCCGAAGCCGTGGGGGAAGTGATTCTGCAAATCCTGCGCGAAGAATTACCCCAAGGATTACATGGTCAAATTGGGACGGCAATTTTAAAACCTAACCTGAAGCGAGTTAAACAGCGCATGGATCATGCAGAACATGGCGGTGCTTTGCTGTTAGGCGTAGCCGGAGTCTGTTTTATTGGCCACGGAAGCTCTCAAGCTCCTTCTATTTTTAACGCCATTCGCATGGCCAAAGAAGCTGTAGATAATCAGGTGCTGCAAAGACTTCAGTCCCAATATGAAATCCTACAGCAGGAAACCAATTAGAAATTAGTCACAAAACTAGCGAGCAATAGCTGGGAAAAAAATACAAATTTTCATGACTAAAATTCTTATAGCTTGGGAGACTAGGAGTGGAAAAGTTAGGCATAGCAATTACAGGTAGCGGCTCGGCAGTACCAAAAAATCACCTCAGTAACCAGGATCTGACTGAACTGGTGGAGACTTCAGACGATTGGATTACCACAAGAACCGGAATTCGTCAACGGTGTTTAGCATTGCCATCTGAATCGGTGAGCACCCTCGCGGCTGATGCCGGTAGTCAAGCGATCGCGGCGGCAGGGATAAAGGCAACAGACCTAGATTTGATTCTGCTGGCCACATCCACCCCAGATGATTTATTTGGCAGTGCTTGTCAAATTCAGGCGGCATTAGGAGCAACCAAAGCAGTAGCCTTTGACTTAACGGCTGCTTGCTCTGGGTTTGTCTTTGGGCTAGTCACAGCAGCCCAATATATCAGAACAGGCGTTTATCAAAACGTACTCCTAATTGGGGCTGATATCCTCTCTCGCTGGGTGGATTGGCAAGACCGCAGGACTTGTGTACTGTTCGGTGATGGTGCGGGAGCGGTGGTACTGCAAGCCAATAACAGCGATCGCCTATTAGGATTTTCCCTGAAAAGCGATGGGACCCAAAACCGCTACCTCAATCTTGCTTATACCCCCTCCGCCCAAGAACTCCTGCCCAATGTAAATATCACTCAAGGTACTTACCAGCCGATCACCATGAACGGCAAAGAAGTATACCGCTTTGCTGTGCAAAAAGTCCCTGAAATTATTGATAAAGCTTTATTTCAGGCTCATCTCACTATTGAGCAAATAGACTGGCTGATCTTGCATCAAGCCAATCAACGCATTCTTAATGCCGTTGCCCAACGCCTAAATATTCCAGAAAACAAGGTAATTAGCAATCTGGCTAATTATGGTAATACCTCTGCCGCCTCTATCCCCCTAGCCCTAGATGAAGCAGTGCGCCAAGGCAAAATCAAACCCCACGACATCATTGCCACATCTGGCTTTGGTGCCGGACTCACTTGGGGCGCAGCAATTTTTCAATGGGGAAGATAGTTAAAACTCAAGAGTAAAAAACTACACTTACCCCAATCACCAATGAGCAATGACTAACGACTAATGACTAAAACTGCATGGGTGTTTCCCGGACAAGGTTCTCAAGCCCTGGGAATGGGAATGGATTTATTAGATATACCTACCGCTAAAGATAAATTTGCCGAAGCCGAAGCAATTTTGGGCTGGTCTCTCACACAATTATGTCAGAACGAAGAAGAAAAGTTATCACGGACTCTCTACACACAACCCAGTCTTTATGTAGTAGAAAGTATCCTGGCTGATATCCTTCGAGAACGGGGACATCAACCAGATGTAGTTGCTGGTCACAGTTTAGGCGAATATATCGCCCTTTACATTGCCGGTGTGTTTGAGTGGTCTGCTGGCTTACACCTGGTCAAGCGTCGTGCTGAACTCATGGATAGTGCCGCTGGTGGAATGATGGCTGCTCTGATGAACTTTGACCGTGAACAGTTAGAATTAGTCCTCGCTCAGACACCAGATGCAGTTTTGGCTAATGATAACAGTCCGGCTCAGGTAGTGATATCTGGGAATCCAGAGGCTGTCAAAACAGTAATTTCCCAAGTTAAAGCCAAACGTGCTATACCCTTAAAAACCTCCGGAGCATTTCACTCACCCTTGATGGCTGCTGCGTCCGCCGAGTTCCAAGATATTCTAGAATTAGTAGAATTTCAGCCGGCTGTTATACCCGTACTGTCTAACGTAGATCCGCTTCCATCCACTGATGCCAAAATAATCAAGCAGCGCCTCAGCCAACAAATGACCGGTTCAGTACGCTGGCGAGAAATTTCTTTGGAATTAGCAATACAGGGTATTGAGGAAGTGGTGGAAATTGGACCGGGTAATGTGCTAACTAATTTGATTAAACGCACTACACCGGATTTAATCTTAAAAAATGTTCGTAATGCAGCAGAGTTGCCAGAATAGGGGATAGTAAAGCAGACGTAGATTGCAGAGTCTAGGCTGCTGGGCAAAATTGAGATTTTCTATACCCTATCCCCATTCCCCATTCCCCAATACCCTATATCCCATTTCTCTATGTCTCGAACCCGCGAACCTTTGATCAGTTTGGCACTTTACCACGCTTTTAAGTGGTCTATTGTCAGCCCTATGCTTCATGCTTACTTTCGGGGGAGAATTTATGGGGTGGAAAATGTCCCTAAGTCAGGGCCACTGGTGGTAGTCAGTAATCATGCTAGTTACTTTGATCCCCCCATTGTCTCTAATTGTGTACGTCGTCCAGTGGCTTACATGGCTAAGGAAGAGTTGTTTCAAGTCCCTGTTTTAGCACAAGCAATTAAATTGTATGGTGCTTACCCGGTGAGTCGCGGTACCGCTGACCGCAATTCTATTCGTTCAGCCCTAGAGTACCTTGATAATGGCTGGGCTGTAGGTGTTTTTTTACAAGGTACTCGCACTCCCGATGGGAAGATCACAGATCCTAAACGAGGGGCGGCTCTCTTGGCGGCCAAGGCTAAAGCACCATTTTTACCGGTGAGTTTATGGGGTTCTGAGAAGATATTACAAACAGGCTCCATACCTCTTCCAGTTCCCTTAACTATTAGGATTGGCAAATTAATTGATGCACCCAGTTCTACCAATAAAGACGAATTACAAGCTGTGACAGATAAGTGTGCTACAGCAATTAATCAGTTGCATGATTTAGGACGCTGAGAAATATGCTGCAAAGAGTCAAGTCCAGAAAATCTTAGGGCAAAAATTAGGCTAAAATCGGCCAGAAAAATATCTAAATGGGGAATTATGTCCGATTTAAGAACACAATTAACAGACAATCAGGATGAGGCTGAGTGGGATTGGCTAATTCCTCATGTACAAAGGGATGCGGTGATTTTAGTCACGCCAGGTTTAGACTTGCTGGATGTGGGAGTGGCGATCGCTAGCGATCAGGTTTCATCAGTGCAAGCATGGATTGACGGACAATTAATAGCTAAACCTTCCAATACACAAATGGGGAATTGGAATAGCGATCGCACTAAAAGATTTAAGACTCTGATTATTCAGCCCTATGTTCTAATACAAGAAATCTCAGCATAATTGGACTGGGAAACAAGTTTTGGCAAGATTTAGCTCAAATCTGAATCTCCATCCCTCACCTGTGATTCATTGCTTTCTCATATGTTCTGCACCCGTGTAACCAGTAGCCAACCAAACTAAAGCCCTCACCCCATCACGGATAGATTTATCCAAGGGTTCATGGACATTTTTTGAAGGTACTGCTACAGGTTTAAATTGAATACCGCGACTTCCCAAAACTATCTCGCCAACCACACGGGCGCGGCGCATATGAAATTCCGAAGTAACTAAATAAACACTCTTAATACCTTTAGCCTGCAACTCATCTACTAGTGTAGTAAAATTTGTTACAGTATCTACAGCTTCATAGTCCAAGTGCAATCGTTTGGGATCAACTCCAGCCTTGGCAAACACATTCTGAGTTGATCTAGGTGGACTACCACCAGAAATCCAAATGGGTAAACTTGGATGCTCGCGGACAAAATTAGCTGTAAACCGTTCTCGTTCTAAATGTGAGGTAGAACCACCTAAAACTAATACTGCTTGGGGTGGTAAATTCTTAGTTTGCGATTCCTGGTATCCCAACCACATTAATAGAGGTAGGGCGAAAACCATAAACCGAAATGAATGACCTGTAAATAATAAATGATTCTTCAAGGCTCTATACTTTAGTCTGTTGAGTCCAGGATTTTATCTAAAAAAAGACAAATAAGTATGTAGGGTAATTTAAGAAAATCTACCCAAATATCAACTGATGTTTTGGCGTTGCGGAATTCACCTATGAAATTCCCAAGACTGAGTTTTGAACACTCTTACTTTTGCTTCTAAAGCAATTCCTGCAAGAGCCGCAGGAACTCTATGGGTATAAGCTGGGCTGGTACGAGAAACACCATTCATACTTCGATTATGCAATGCCGATTTTTTTACATAATACACAGACAAAGCTGCATTAACAGGACATATCGCAGTTGATACCAGATAATCAAGTGAGTCGGAAAATTAAATACCATTTCCGACTTTCTTCTTATTAAATCATTTACTGAGGACGGGACTGGCCAGGCTCGAACCGGCGACCTAGCGCTTAGGAGGCGCTCGCTCTATCCATCTGAGCTACAGCCCCAACTACAAAGCATATGCAAGCAGATACTATGATAGCAGGATTTTTAGGTAGACTGCCAAGAATTATCCCAAGAACCGCCGCCTATTTCTAAACCGCATAGAGAACTCTGTGCTTTGAGGATTGTTTGAGATTTGCTAGGAGTTAATTTTCGTAACTCCAAACTTAATTTTCCCTGCATGGTATCCCGACAACAGAATAATAAACCATTTGCTGTCGGCGCGCGCAGGGGTGTACCAGGTAAAGGCGTGGTTCCGGTCAATTCAATTTCATAATGTAAGTTTTTGGCGCGCATTTGCCATCTACCCCAGGGCTGAATATCCCATTCTACTTTTGCATTCCAGGGAACGAATTCATAAAACTGGCCATGATGGTGCAAGCCAATCATGGCCACAGATTCCATCCACCACAATACACCACGCTTGCCACCGCCAGCCGTCAAAGCCAAATCGGGTTCGCCATCAAAGTGATTACAATTCAACCAAAACCATTTTTGGGGAAAAGCGCCGCCCCAGTTTTTCTCTGCGTAAGCTGGCGCATTTGTAAATTCATAGATTTTACCGTTCCAATCAATCCTACCACTTGCTAACCCGTGAGCCATCAAGATTTGCCATCCAGGTTCAAAAATCTGTAAAGATGACAGCCAACCGGCGGTTGATTGCTGAAGACTATTTTTATTCCCCCAGTAGTATATCGGCTCAATGTCGTATAGCCAACGGCAATAATTACCAGTAGCCGGATCGTAAATCTCTCCTTGATTTAAGGTAGCTGTAGCTTGATAGCCTTCTTGGATATGATGTTTAAACTCGGTGGGGGTGAGATATAAAGGTAGGTTGTTGAGGTGGGTTTTACCCCAATGACCTAATGCGAGAACATCTTGACTACCCCAAAATCCTTTGACATCAGGAAAAGTACGACATATATACTCATCATTGGGTCCGAGCACTTGAGCAGCACCACCACTATAGGGTTGGCCTCCAATGGGGTCTTCTATGGAGTACATGAACGCGAAGGTTTGACCACAATCAGGTAAAGTTAGGCGATAATACCAACCTTCAAAAAAGCGGCGACTACTACCGTCCCAATGGTATCCACTATGAGGGGTTTGGTTTGAGTGCAAAAAATTTAGGGGAATAGTTAACATATATCTATATAAAAGTTGCCTGTTTCTTTCAGTATGAGCGATTACCTCGATATTAATCATGCTTATGAAGTTTTAGGACTAACCCCCGGTGCGTCTCAGGAACAGGTGAAGCAAGCTTACCGTCAGTTGGTGAAGATTTGGCATCCTGATCGCTTTCTTAACCCTGAGGAAAAACAAGGAGCAGAGTCAAAAATCAAACAAATCAATCTAGCTTACAAGCAACTCAAGTCTCAACAGCTAAACACTACCAGTTTACCTTCTGCTTCGCCTCCAAATCTTTCAATTCATCAGGTAAATATATCTGTTCAGCGCTGGGATGCTGAAACTTTTTATAACTGGGGAGTGGAAAATGCCAGTAGAGGAAAATATGAAGAAGCGATCGCAAATTTTACCCAAGCTATTAGCCTCAATCCCACCTACATTGAAGCATACAAGTATCGGGGGTTTGTTTGTTCTCAACTGGGGTTTGAATATAGAGCTACTGCAGATTTAAATAAAGCTGCATCCTTAGAACGGAATGTCAGCGGATACTCTGACTCCACATACTCAAGGTCATCCAGACTGATATTCCAGCGTCAACCCCTGTTATCAAGATGCTGTCAGCAAATCAAAAAACTACTGAGGGTAAACAGGCGTTGGCGATGATTTCAGCCCATAGTCAGGGAAATATTAAGATAATTTACAAAATTATGACAGAAAGTTAATGCTGTTCAAGTTTGGTAAATATCTTACACAAATTGAATAGAGGATGCTAAATTACAAATAAGGTACAAAGGAATTAAAAGTTAACTAAAAAACCTATAAATTGGAGCCTGTACCTCCTGCTCTAATGAACTCGCAATCAGAAATCATTTGTTGCATCCTGTCGTCAAAGTTTTCCACCTTGAGTTAATTGATGTTTTTTGGAGGTTTCGGAAGTTACACCTACAGATGCCTGTTGATAGTAATTAAGGATGATCAATTGTCAGATCAATGGTTGCGAAAATCGTCCACTTTATTTGAGTTAATTCACCCTGTTTTTGAAATTTTATCTAAACACTAGATATCTAATAAGCCGCCATTGGTTACTGATACTTTTCCATCGTAACTTGTGGCGGTTTATGATTAACTAATCAATAACTAGGGACTGATTAAGGTAATTACAGTGACTTCAGGTGGACAAAATAAACGTCCTGGACTATAAGTTCCTAAGCCACGGCTGACATATAATTGATTGTCCAACACTTGATGAAAACCTTTTGCCCACTCCCAATATCGGACTACTCTTGAGCAGTTTGCTAGGAACATTGGTTCCCATTGGCGCACTTTTTGAGGAAGTTGTTTTAGGAGCTTTTGATAATGGAAAATCACAGGGCCAATTCCTGGTAGGACAATATGACCTCCGTGGGTATGTCCAGATAGTTGTAAATCTACTCGCCACTGTGACAAAATTTTAGCAGTATCCGGGTTATGGGATAAAACAATCCGGGGTGTACTAGGGTTGAGTTGGTTCATAACTAGTGCAGGGTTAAATTCCCGTGACCAATAATCAGCTAGTCCTACAATTGGTAACTCTTGTCCTAAAGGATAGGCGATTTCATTCCACAGGACATTAACCCCTATGTTATTCAGGGCAGATGTTATTTCTGTTTTTGAGTGCTGGTAATGTATATCATGATTACCGAGGACGGCATAAATACCAGAGCGACTTTGTAAATCTTTAAGTCGTAAGGCTAGTTGGTGAATGGGTGTAGGATCGTCGGTTACATAGTCACCAGTTAATAAAATTATATCGGGTTCAGCCTCGTTACTAGCGGCGATCGCTTGTGCTAACAGTTTTTCAGAAATTCTCACACCATCATAGTGAAAATCTGTCAACTGTACCATTTTTATACCATGTAAAGATTTTGGCAAATCCGCAATCTTAACCGTTACTTCATCTACTCTTAAACGTCCCGTAAACAACCAGTTCATAGTACAACAGAGACTCCTCGTACCAGTGCTTACAGCTTATCAAAGATCACAATATATCTGGGTCTATGGCGCTGACAATTCCCGACCATTGAATTTTTTTCTGTTTCTCCCGACGATAAGAAAAGAAGTATTCTGGAGTTTGGTAAGTACAGTAAGGAGCGATCGCTATTTGTTCGGCGCTCATACCCAAGCTTTCCAGTTGTAAAACATTAACTCGCCGCACATCCAACTTCACCTTTCCAGGGTCGGGGTCTACCAATAACGGTGAATTTGGTAACTCATGCAAAGCATCTATAATTTGCTGTTGCTCTGCATAGGGTGTAATAGTAGCACCAAGTTGGGCAGCCACATGCAGAGAAACTTGATAAACCTCACCGGCGATCGCCGGTCCGATTGCAATGCGTAAATCATCCAGTTTGCTACCTTGCTCTTGCAATCGGGTGATAGCAACGGGAACAATCTTCGCTGCTGTTCCCCGCCAACCCGCGTGTAGTGCAGCTACTTGTCGAGTTTTGACATCAGCAATCAATACAGGTGTACAATCGGCACTAGCTACCCAAACAGCTTGTAGTGGCTGTTGGCTGATCACACCATCTCCTAAAACTAGACCGCCATCCTCGCCCCCCGTCTTCCCCTCAATGTCTTCTGGGGTGAGAACAATATTGCCATGTACCTGTTGGAGGCGATAGGCTGATGCTTCTGGGTGCAGTACTTTTGTCAAATCTTCAGGCGATCGCGGCCAAAACTGCTGAGTAAAAAAGCCGTGATGCCAATCTTTAAGAAGACTACAAGTAAGATAGGGTAGTCCTTGCCAATTGTGCCAATGCCAAGTGTGCATCTTGAGCCAAACCTAAACAAAAATCAACATCAGTCAATTAATGCTAACTTGAAGAACGTGATTTGGGTTAACTGCTGTGGGATTTGATAGCTCGCGTGGCGAAGTCATTCGGCAACTCTTAGAAAGTCAGATGGAATCGGAACTCAGGTATACTTATCTACCATCTTCCCTGCATATTTTTGAAAGTGTTCCTTCAACTAATCAGACCCTGTGGCGCTTGCTGAAGGATGGGGCTGATAAAAACTCTGTAGTAATTGCAACTCAGCAAACTTCTGGCAGGGGACAATGGGGTCGTGAGTGGATTTCTCCCACCGGCGGATTATATCTTTCGGTGGGTGTTGTTCCTAAACTAGAAGCTGCCGATAGTTATCGGCTTACCTTAGCCAGTGCTTGGGGGATTGCTGCCCAGTTGCGTCAGTGCGGCATCAGTGTGGGCATTAAATGGCCCAATGACCTAGTCTTGGAGGGTCGAAAGCTCGGCGGCATTTTGACAGAAACAAAAGTCAATAACGGACAGATCACACAAGCAGTAATTGGCGTGGGTATTAACTGGGCTAACCCAGTACCCGAAACTGGGATCAATCTCCAATCCTGGCAGGACTCCCAGCCTCATCAGGCTATCTCTGGTCTAGAAATGCTCACGAAAACAGTTTTGGTAGGAATACAATCCGGTATAGACTGTCTCAGTCAAGAAGGAATAAGTGTACTCTTGTCTAAATATTTAGATTTATTAACAAATATTGGTGAGCAAGTATACATAGATAATCTTTTAGGCACTGTAGTGGGCGTAACGACCCGGGGAAATCTCCACATATCTTTTGACATAAAAGAGCTAAATGACATAAAAATGCCAGAAATTTATCTCGAACCCGGTACAATCAGTTTGGGTTACCGTAAATCTTCTGTTTTGTTTTAGGTTTGTTGAAAATCTCGCTCTTTAGGCTATAAAAAGCACTCAAATCATCTCTTTAGGCTAATTTATAACAACAGAGAGAAGCAATGACGCAGCGCCATAAATCTGCCCAACACCATTCACAGAACTCATTAAGATGCTATCCTTACGCGAAGCTGCTCCACATATGTGCATCTACGCTACCAGCACAAGGCTTTTTTCTGCTAACTAGTGTCAGCCTCTTAGGTGGGGGTTTGGCAATTGCCCAAACAGAAACAAGTATAGATAATATTGTTCCCACGAATGAAAGTTACTCGGTTCGAGCAGTAGTAATACCAAATACTCTCGAAAAAGAGACTGTTTCTTCCGCACCATCCCAACCGGAATCTTCAGTTCCACAAGAACAAGCTGACCTTATACAGAAACTACGTACTAGACAACAGGTTTCTACTCCCAGAGCAAATGTTACCTGGGAGGAACCCAAAGCTGAGGTTTCTACTCCCAGAGCAAATGTGACCTGGGAGGAACCCAAAACTGAGGTTTCTACTCCCAGAGCAAATGTGACCTGGGAGGAACCCAAAACTGAAGTAGCCCAACCTACAACACCCCAGGGTTTACCTGAAAAACTCCTAGAACTTGCCCAGCCGTCAAATAACTCGGACAGACCAACAGGTGCAACAGCAGGGAAAACAACGGATTATAATAACGCCTATATTGACCCTACCAGTTACACTACCAAGACAACGGCTACTTATCAAGCACCTAACTCCGTGGTCTTAACAGAACGGTCTAGTGGTTGTCAAACTGTTTTACCCTCTGGGCAAAGTATATCAGGGAGTAGTTGCGCTGCACCAAACCGGGAAGCTGCACGCCATCAGAAAACAGCACCAAGCTGGGTGAAAACCAGCCAAAATATTGATTTAGCGCAGGTTCGGGTCCTAAATAATCACAGCAGCAATAGATGGGTTCCATCTCATAGTGCTAATAGTGCTAATAGTGCTAATAGTGCTAACAAAACCGCTTCTCCCTCTCATCGGTTTAGCCCTAACCCTATTACATCGGTGTTAGGCTCTGCCATTGTACCCAGTGGTGAGACTTTACCCCCACCAATGGCCGCAGGGAATATTGCACCCCGCCCTAGTACAGTAGCTTATGAGTTCCCCCTAGCATCAGTATTGCCACAAATTCCCTTTACAGGTTCCGTCGCCTATGGTCATGGGGGTATGATATTTCCGCTTTCTATACCTGCTCGCATTAGTTCGGTATTTGGTTGGAGAAATCATCCCATTACAGGCGATATCCGCTTCCACTCCGGCACAGATTTGGCTGCTCCTATGGGTACACCAGTAGTAGCAGCCGCGGCCGGTACGGTGGAAACTGCCAACTGGTTGGGTGGTTATGGTTTAAGCGTAATTATTAACCATGCTTCTGCTCAACAAACCCTTTATGCTCATATGTCAGAACTATTTGTCCAACCCGGTCAAACTGTGGAACAGGGAACCGTCATTGGCCGAGTTGGTAGCACTGGTAATTCTACGGGTAATCACCTACACTTTGAAGTCCGCCACCTCAAACCACAAGGTTGGGTTGCTGTTGACTCCGGTGTACAATTAGAGATTGCCTTTAATCAGTTGGTACAAGCTTTACAAACAGCTCGGGTTCCTGAAGAATAGGGCACCCCTCTGGGGGAAGTCAAAAGTCAAATTTCTTGACTTTCCCTACTCACAAATAGCCATGTTCTGCTAAAAACTCAGGTGTTATATGGTTTTTGCCGTGGTTTTTGCTAGGAGAAACAAATTTTTCCACGTATTTGCCGAGAATATCCCCTTCTAAATTTACCCAACTACCAGGGAGAAGATAGCGGAGATTTGTCTCCTCATAGGTCAGGGGAATGACTGCCACTGTGAACTGATATAATTCTGGATCATATACAGCTACTGTGAGGCTGATACCATTCACAGCAATGCTACCCTTGGGGACAATATACCGCGCGATCGCTTCGGGTGCAGTAAAGGTCATTTCCCAAGAACTGGCGGTTTGCTTGGCCTCTACTAATTGACCTATACCATCTACATGACCCATAACAAAGTGACCGCCGACTTTACCACCCACCCGTAGGGAGGCTTCTAAGTTGACATATTTCTGTTGTGTTTGCTCATCTCCCAGGGTGGTGCGGCTGAGAGTCTCCGGCGAAGCAGTGGCGATAAAGCCATTGTGGAAAATTTTTTCCACTGTTAAACACACGCCATCTACAGCAACGCTGTCGCCATAAGCCAAATCCTGCATAATCACAACAGAAGATTGACTGACAAAGGTAATTTGCCAAGAATCCCCCCCTATGGGTTTCATCGTTCCTAAGGCTTGGATTAATCCTGTAAACACGGCTTTTTTCTCAAACTAATTGTATTTATTGCCTAATTTTGCCCAAAATTAACTGTAATTCTGACATGAATGAGGAACACATTAAGTATAATTTCAGACTGTTTTTATTATAAATTTATTAACACATTTGCATCATTCACAAGGCATACTTGGTTAAGAAGGTTATTGTCTAGTTAGATGACTTTGACTTACTCTGGTGTTCACAACAAGTTCGGAGTTTAATAGAAGCAATTATAGAGAACAATGCTTATGTTTATTCCCCAACCCAACTTACCCCAGTCAATGGTATTATTTATTACGGAGCGCCCAATCATTCACAGGATTGTAGAGGCTTAGGCAATGATTGAAATGAGAGTCGCTGGCATAGCATTAGATGCCATAACCCGCAGTCCGATCGTACTTTTGAAAGATTCCTCAGATCGCCGTGCTTTGCCAATTTATATTGGACAGGAACAAGCTAGGGCAATTATGGGGGCGCTTGAAAATCAAAAGCCTCCCAGGCCTTTGACCCACGACTTAATTGTGAATCTTTTACAGTCATGTTCGATGATTCTGGAAAAGGTGATTATTCACTCGTTACAAAAGGACACATTTTATGCAGCCTTAATTGTCCAGCAAGGCGAAATCAAAAAAGAAATTGATGCGCGTCCTAGTGATGCGATCGCCATTGCTCTGCGTACTAATTCCCCAATCTGGGTAATGGAAGAAGTAGTTTCCGATGCTTCTATCCCTGTTGACCGGGATGCAGATGAAGCAGAACAGCAAGCCTTCCGGGAATTTATCTCCAATCTTCGTCCCGAAGATTTGATCAAGCGCTTTGGTAATGGAAACAGCTAAATGAGTAGAGACGTGATTAGTCGCGTCTGTGCTCACTCCGTTACCCACCCCCCTTTCCGCTAACTTTCTTTTCATGCAATACCGACGCTTTGGCAAAACAAACCTACACCTCTCAGTCTTTTCTTTGGGAACAATGCGCTACCTGGCTAATGTCACAAATGCACAGCAGACAATTGTTGCAGCCTTAGCCCAGGGAGTCAATCATATTGAAACAGCTAGAGGTTATGGCAAAAGTGAGGAATATCTTGGTGCAGCTATCAAAGGGGGATTAACAGTACCCCGTTCCCAGGTTTACATCACCACCAAAATACCGCCTACAGTTGATGCTGATAGTATGCGTCGGTATATCAATGAATCACTAGAAAGATTAAATCTAGATTATCTAGATTGCCTAGGAATTCATGGCTTAAATACTTGGGAGCATCTCCAGTGGGTGCTGGCCAACAATGGCTGCATGAAAGGCGTTC
Organism: Anabaenopsis arnoldii; assembly: GCF_028331025.1. NCBI lineage: Bacteria > Bacillati > Cyanobacteriota > Cyanophyceae > Nostocales > Nodulariaceae > Anabaenopsis > Anabaenopsis arnoldii. The sequence goes on from NZ_JAQMUH010000043.1 coordinate 36,504, forward strand.
AGGAAGCTGTTGATGATGGTCGAGTGCACCATGTTGGTTTTTCCACCCACGGTTCATTAGATATAATTCTGGCAGCCATCAATACAGATTTGTTTGAATTTGTCAATCTACATTATTACTATTTTTTCCAGCGTAATGCACCAGCAATTCAGCTCGCATCTGACAAGGACATGGGGATTTTTATCATTTCTCCAGCTGATAAGGGCGGTCGTCTCTACACGCCACCCCAAACATTAATAGACCTGTGTCAGCCTTATTCACCTTTAGAATTAAACTATCGATTTCTACTCAGTGATCATCGTATTACTACCTTGAGTTTTGGTCCGGCCACTTCTGATGAATTAATCAAACCCTTACAGGAGTCCGATAATGTTCAACCGTTAACATTCTCAGAAACTTTAGCTTTCCAACGGTTAGAAGAACACCAGAAAGCTGCTTTGAAAACTGATAAATGTAGCCAGTGTTATGCTTGTTTACCTTGTCCAGAAAATATCAATATTCCGGAAGTTTTACGATTACGCAATCTCGCTGTAGCTTATGATATGAATGACTATGGAAAATATCGTTACGGTATGTTTGAAAATGCTGGTCACTGGTTCCCTGGAATGAAAGCTAACCGTTGTACCGAATGCGGTGAGTGTTTACCGCGCTGTCCAGAAAACCTCAATATTCCTGCTTTATTAGAAGATACTCACGAGAGATTAAGCGGCAAATCTGGGAGAAGATTATGGTGAATGGTCAGGGTATGTTGACTAGCAGGGGGACGGAGTGGACAAAACAAGCTTTGGCTAAAGGGCGGTGATTTCGCCGCGTTGATAGGGGTTAGTAGCTAGTTACTGTTTTATTAACTAATAGTCACAAACACTCACAGTTGCTCAAAATTTCCTGTCATCTTTTCGCTTTGTGACGGAATTACAGTAAAATCACTGTATGCTACTAGGATTCAAAACCCAACTCAAAGTCAACAAGCAACAAGGACTACTACTAGGACAACACGCAGGAGTGGCCAGACAGGTTTGTCAGGACTTCCAGGGTGGCGACTATATCTGTTGTTAAACGCAAAGGGGCGCAAAGTTTGGCGCAAAGGTACGCAAAGGTTTATTTTCTATGGCTTTGAGCGGGGGGTTCTAATCCCTGTCTCCCTAGTTATCAGACATCTGATTAACAATATTCATAGTTTCCACACTCACCCTACACACCCGCATTAATAAATCTATGACCTGTTCTTTGTAGTCTGCAAACCGGTAAGTGTTGAATTTTTCTGCAATGGTGGGGTCTTTGGGTTTCTTCTCTTTATATTGATCTAAAATCCATTCCAAGGCGCAACGATTGCCTAACATATATTCCCATGCTATACTGGGTATACCTTGTAATGTGGTTACATCATCTAAGATGATAATCCCTTTGGTTTTATCAGCTTTTAACTTCACCTTGGGTGTGGTTTGGTTACCCTTTAAGGGAA